>NZ_VOYW01000001.1:0-86173 GCF_013420085.1 Acinetobacter sp. YH12027 | reverse complement strand
CAGCTCCAGCACCTCAGCCAGTGGCAACGCAGTCAGCCGCAGAATATTTGGCAAACCCGCTTTAAGGTTTCCATTGAACAATAAAAAAGACGCCTCGGCGTCTTTTTTCATTTTAGGAAAATTAGGGCTTTTGCAGTTGCGTTAAGGTTTTACGTGCCAGTCCTGGATCATCGGCAAATACACCATCTACACCAGCTTTATAGAAGTTTTCAAATTCTTTAGCCGCACCTGTATCACAACGTTCGGTCGCCACTGAGTTACATTTTAAATAGTCAGGTAAAAAACCATTTTCAGGTCTGAGTGTATAAGGATGGACTTTCAAACCAGCAGCATGGGCATCTTTGACAAAACTGGTTTGTTTAAATTCAGTGTTTGAAAAAATATAGGTTTTACTTGGACCTACACCATCTGCATATTTTGCCACTGATTTTAGGCCATCTGCAGTGGCTAAACTTGCATAATTTTGAGGTGAGTTTTGTTGCTGTAAGTCACCCGGTATGGCAGTTGGGCTATCTAATAATTGAATAATTTTGCCATGTTTGAGGGTTTTCTTTTGCGTGAGTTGATCACGTAAGTATTTAAGATTGTTGGTTTCAAAAGACTGTAAATATACAGGCGCGATATCACGTGTATAACTGTATTTGGCAAGCGTGGTGAGTAAACGATCTTCCATGGCTAGATTTTGCTGTTGGAAAAATGTTGGATGCTTGGTTTCAATATATAAACCAACAATTTTTCCAGTTTTTTTATAATGAGCTTCGGCAAGTTCAATGATTTGTTCGAGCGTTGGGATGCTGTATTGATCATTATATTGAGTGTTATTAGGGCGATATTGAGCAATACGCTCACGTGCTTTTACATTTTGAGTCAGTTCATTCAAATTAAAGTCTTCCGTAAACCATCCTGTATAGTCGATACCATCGATTTTTTTGGTGGTTTTTCGATCCGCAAATTGTGACAGCGTACTAATATTGGTTGTCCCTGAAATTTCACTTTCATGGCGCGCAACCAGATAGCCATCCTTGGTTGGCACTAAATCGGGTTCGATAAAATCCGCACCATCATCAATCGCTTTTTGATATGCGGCAAGAGTATGCTCAGGTCGCAAAGCACTGGCACCACGATGCCCAACAATGATAAAACCAGTATCAGGCAAAACAGGGGGCTTGGTGACATGGGTTTTATCGTCATCCGAATTACATGCAGATAAACCGAAAACGCTAAAAAGGAGCAGTGAAGACACGCCCCATGAGGATTTCACTTTACTTGTTATCGCTATATTCAACTGCTTTGTTAATTGTTTTTTCATGGCTGCCTCTGCATCTTTTTATATAAATGAATGATGTTGCAGGCATACATTGCAGGGCAGTGGCTAAGGCTTCATGACAGAGGCGGTTTTGTCACATAAATTTACTAAAATAACTGAAGTGGAAGCTCTCCATATTTTCTACATATTCAGCTTGAAGCAAGGTTTTTATGTAGCCTAGGCTTGTAATTAAGCTCATTGTGATTGATTATCAATAAGATTTTTTGAAAAAATTCAATCTACATTTTTTATTTCATTAATTGAAAAGTGACATGGATTGATGCTGTCTAAGTTTTTTATTTATCGACCAATTTTTGCAGGTGTCTTGGCGATCATCGTCATGGCGCTCGGGCTATTTGCTGTGCTCAATTTACCGGTAGAGCGCTATCCAGATATTGCGCCACCACGAATTACGGTCAGCGCAAGTTATAGCGGTGCGTCAGCAGAAACAGTTGAGGAAAGTGTCACACAAGTTCTTGAACAACAAATTAAAGGAATTGATCACCTTTTATATTTTAGTTCAAGCAGCGACTCTTCAGGTCGAAGCCGGATCAGCATCAGTTTTGAAAATGGCACTGACCCAGATACCGCTCAAGTACAAGTACAAAATGCCATAAATGGAGTAATCAATCGGCTGCCTGAAGATGTGCAGCGCCAAGGGGTAAATGTCTATAAATCTTTGGGTGATACCCATATGGTTATCGGCCTCTATGATGAGACTGGCAAGAGTTCGAATATCGAACTTGGTGACTATATGATGACTCATCTAGAGCAGGACATTGCTCGAATTGAGGGTATCGGTGAAGTCGATGTTTTTGGTTCGCAATTTGCCATGCGCATTTGGCTCAACCCACTGAAGTTAAAGCAATATAGCCTTATGCCCAGTGATATCCGTGCGGCTGTTGAATCACAAAATACGCAGGTTGCAGCCGGAGCCGTAGGTGAATTGCCGAGTGTATCGGATCAATATCTCAATGCAAAAGTCACTTCAGGTTCACGTTTAAAGTCAGTTGAAGAATTTGAAAATATTATTGTCAAATCTGCACGAAACGGCAGTTTTGTCTATTTAAAAGACGTTGCACGTGTTGAATTGGGTGCGGAAAATTATTCAGGGGTTAATACCATTAACGGGTATCCATCTTCAGGGATGGGGATCTCATTGGCTTCTGGGGCAAATGCACTTGAAACCTCAGCCTTAATTAAGCAAGAAATTGAACAGTTAGCGAAGCAATTACCTGCCGGTTATAAAATCGTTTATCCACGGGATAACACGCCATTTGTACAAGAATCGATTAAAGAAGTGGTGAAAACGTTATTCGAAGCCGTTTTACTGGTGGTTTTGGTGATGTTTATCTTCTTACAAAATTGGCGAGCAACGCTGATACCTGCGATTACGGTGCCTGTGGTGATTCTTGGGACTTTAGCGATTTTATATGCTTTGGGCATGACCATTAATACGCTCACATTGTTTGCATTGGTACTGGCCATCGGTCTGTTGGTCGATGATGCGATTGTTGTGGTGGAAAACGTCGAACGTTTAATGCATGAACAACAGTTAACAGCAAAACAAGCGGCCATCGAGTCGATGCATGAAATTAGCGGGGCATTAATCGGGATTACTTTGGTATTGACCGCTGTATTTATTCCCATGGCGTTCTTTGGTGGCTCAACGGGCGTGATCTATAGACAATTTTCCATCACACTCGTGGCTGCAATGGGCTTGTCACTGATGGTTGCGCTGATTTTAACCCCTGCATTATGTGCCTTAATTTTAAAACCCAATCCGAAACCACAGCGCTGGGCGATTTGGTTTAACACCAAATTAGAGACTTTAAAAACCAAATATCTAGCACTTGCACAAGCCACGGTTCGTTATCGCTTATGGACGGTGGTTTTGTTTGCGGGGCTCATTACGGTATTTGCTTTGTTTTATCGTGCTTTGCCGACCAGTTTTATTCCTAGTGAAGACCAGGGCATTTTGAGTGTGCAACTTAAATTACAAGAAGGTGCACCGATGTCGAAAAGTCGTGAGATCGGTGAACAAATTCGGCAGTACTTTTTGACTGAAGAAAAGCAAAATATTGATTTGGTGATGATTCGTTATGGACGAAATTTTTCTGGTACGGGTCAAAACTTAGGGCAAGGCTTTATTGCACTGAAGCATTGGGATGAACGTTCAGGACAATACAATTCAGCGCAAGCGATTCGTGAACGTGCTATGAAACATTTTAAAAAGTTCAACAATGCACAAATCAATGTCAGCATGCCGTCTTCAGTCAGCGGTCTTGGGCAAACCGATGGTCTGGAGTTTTGGCTGCGAGATATGAATGGTGAGGGTCGTGCTTATCTCGATGAGCAATTTAAAAGCTTGCAACAGAAATCCGCACAATTCAGTAGTTTCGAAAATTTAGACAAACGCTCTAACCCAGACAAAGCTGAACTGAAAGTTGATATTGATCAAAAACAAGCGATGGCTATGGGTTTAACGCAAAATGCGATTAATAGCACCATGAGTAGTGCATGGGGCGGGAGTTATATTAACGATTTCATTGACCGTGGACGTATTAAACGCGTCATGATGCAGGCAGATGCCGAATTCCGTTCTAAACCAGAAGATTTGGCTTATTGGCATGTACGTAATGACCAAAATGAAATGATTCCATTTAGTAATTTTTCAACCATTGGCTGGAGTGGCGGCCCTGAAGTCGTCAATCGCTTTATGGGATACACCGCATTACAAATGGAAGCGGATACAGCCAAAAATGTCTCAAGTGGCCAAGCCATGCAGGATGTTAAAGCTTTAGTCGATCAGGTGCCTGGCGTGGATGTGGCATGGAGTGGTTTATCTTTTGAAGAGCAAAAATCAAGTCATCAAGCGATTTGGCTATATTTGGTCTCGATTGGATTTATTTTCCTCTGTCTTGCCGCCCTATATGAAAGTTGGAGCATTCCGACCGCAGTCATGAGTGCGATTCCACTCGGGATAGGCGGTAATATTTTGTTTAGCTACATGACCGGTTTTCCAAATGACATCTATTTCCAAATTGCCTTGCTGACGACCATCGGTCTGTCCTGTAAAAATGCGATCTTGCTTGTAGAGTTTGCAGCGATGGCACAAGAAAAAGGCAAACATGTAATCGAGGCTGCAATGGAAGGCGCAGCACTACGTTTACGTCCTATTTTGATGACCTCTTTGGCTTTTGGTGCAGGGGTGGTTCCTTTAGTTCTTGCTTTTGGCGCAGGTGCAGCCAGTCGTCAAGAGATTGGGGTAAGCGTACTCGGTGGGGTAATATTCGGTACGGTCTTGGTGCTGATTTTTATTCCGTTTATGTATGTGATGGTCCGCTCTATTTTTAAAATCAAACCGGTGTCTGAAACTTAGAAATAATTCACGCACAGTGTATAGCTCTAGTAAAAGCCACCGTGAAAGCTTGAGTACATCGCGGTGGCTTTTTATGTCGCCAAATTTATGTCACCAAACTTTCGACAGGGAATGTTCACAGAGAATTTTCGCAAAGAACGTTCACCGAGAACATATTGAAGAGATTTGAAACTCTTTAGTTTATCCTTCAAAATGTGCTCTACATAGAAAGATTAAAATAAGAGTGAGTTGAATGGCGGATTTAATACAAAGACAGCGTGAAATTTCCGCTTTGCTGCAACAACAAAATTATGCAGCAGCAGTTTTCGCTTTACAGCCTCTGAACTACGCTGATCAGGCTCGTTTAATTCAGCAATTTCCAATCGAAGATCAAATCGAGTTACTTTCAGGTTTAGACCATCAAGGCTTGGTATTTGAGTTTTTCCCTTTTGAGTCACAGCGACAGCTGATTTCACGTTATCCACTGCGTCTACAAATTGAACTATTTGATGATATGCATTCTGATGATGCAACGGACTTATATAAAAGTTTAACTGATGCAGAACAAGATCGGATTTATCAACAACTTGATCAAGATACCCAAGAGCATCTAAAGGCGTTATCTGCATATGCAGAAGAGTCTGCAGGTGCAATCATGAGTTCAGACTATGTCAGTATGCCTGCTGACTTTACCATGCAACAAGCTATAGAGGCCTTACGCCATGAACCGCATGACCGTGAAACCCTGTATTTAATTTATGTCACCAATGATCAGTCTCAATTAGAAGGGGTGATTTCACTGCGGCAAATTTTGCAGGCCGATCGTGATGCACGGATTCAACAGGTGATGACCAAAGATGTGGTGACCGGCTGGATAGATGAAGACCAAGAAAGTATTGCTCGAAAATTGGCAGAATATGATTTTATGGCCTTGCCGATTGTGGATCATGCCCAGCGTTTGATGGGGATTGTCACCTATGATGATGCGATGGATGTGGTACAGGCTGAAACCACTGAAGACTTTTTAAAAGCCAGTGCGGTGAGTACCGAACCAGGTATGAGCATTAATAAAGCACCGATTTTAAAGTTGTATCAAAAGCGGGTGTTCTGGTTGGTGATATTGGTCTTTGGCAGCTTATTGTCCGGATTAGGCATTTCATATTATGAAGACATCATTGCCGCACATATCGTCTTGGTTTTTTTCTTACCCTTATTGGTCGGAAGTGGAGGCAATGCAGGTTCACAGTCTGCAACCTTAATGGTGCGAGCGCTTGCCACTGGGGATGTAAAAATTCGTGATTGGTTTTATTTATTGGGTCGGGAGACGCTCGTCGCGCTTTGCCTCGGTGGAACCATGGCCATTGCTGTATCTATTTTAGGCTACTACCGTGGTGATGCAACCGTGGCCTTGGTCTTGGCACTGAGTATGATGGGTATCGTATTGCTCGGTTGTTTAATTGGCATGAGTTTGCCTTTCATACTCAATAAGTTAAAGTTCGATCCTGCAAGTGCTTCTGCACCCTTGGTAACCTCGATTTGTGATGCGACAGGCGTGGTGGTGTATTTGATGATTGCTTCACAATTGCTCAATTTATAGAGATTAGCATTTTGCTACAGATTGAAGACTTCTAATATGTTTTAATCTCAGTGATTTACACGGTTTTTATTGGATAAAACATGACTGAACCATTAAAACAAAAAATGTCAAAGCAAGAAGTCATTCGTCTTGAACGCGATCTCGCAAAGTTTGCCAATATGATGGACTCCGTGGTTCGGATTCCATTTACTCGACAAGGGGTAGGTGCGGACGCAGCGTTGAGTACCATTCCCGTAGCTGGTGATATCGCAGGATTTGTCTTGACCTGTTATGCCGTCTATAAAGCCAAACAGATTGGCGTACCACAAGCCAAATTAAATGGTGTGATGAAACTCGCAGTTATAGATGCTGTCGTGGGGTTTATTCCTGTTGCAGGGACGATCTTTGATGTGTTTATTCGTCCGAGCCGTAAAGCTTTAGATGTCGTACACACGCATATACGTGAAGAATATCAAATCAGTACAGATCAACATGTGGTACATCCGTTTTTACATGAAAAATTAGAAGAGAAACAACAGCAATCGGCTTTTTGGCGTAACCCTGTGATTGCATGGTTATGGATCCATATCCCAGATATACTCGGGATGATTTTCTTATTGGTGTTTATCTTTGCAATTTACATGGGCGGTTCATTGCTTTGGCAATGGTTAAAGGCCAATGGGGTATTGTAGATAGGACAGATTTGTGGCTTGAGTGCTAGCAATGAAAGGCTGTTCAACTGAAAAGTGATTGATAAAACAGTAAACGCTCTGAGAAAAAATTAGACTCAAAAAAAGCCTCCATAGGGAGGCTTTTTTACGACTTACATCAGATGCTGAATTATGGGCAATCTAATTGTTGTAAAGCCGCAACACGTTGTTCAATCGTTGGGTGTGTTTGGAACAATGCAGCTAAGCTGAAACCTTGTTCTTGACCCGCAGAAATAGCAAAGGCTTTCATTTCTTTTGGCATTTGATCTGGCATTTCAGATTCTGCTTGTAAACGTAATAGGGCAGAAATCATCGCTTGTTTACCTGCTAGACGCGCACCAGCTTCATCGGCACGGTATTCACGGTAGCGAGAGAACCACATCACAATAGCAGACGCTGCGATACCAAAGACAATATCTAATACAATCGTAATGACGAAGTATGCGATACCCGGTGCTTCACCATCTTCACGACCGAAGACATTACGGTCGATAAAGTCACCTGCTACACGTGCAAAGAACATGACAAAGGCGTTGACTACACCTTGCACCAAAGCAAGGGTCACCATGTCACCATTGGCTACGTGACCAATTTCGTGAGCGAGTACGGCACGGAGTTCATCTTTGTTCATACGCTCCAGTAGACCGGTAGAAACCGCCACTAAAGCATCATTTTTGTTCCAGCCTGTTGCAAAGGCATTTGACTGGTACGATGGGAAAATACCCACTTCTGGCATTTTGATACCAGAACGTTGTGCCAGTTGCGCAACTTCGTTGAGTAACCATGCTTCAGCTTGGCTACGTGGTGCATTAGGGTCAATCAGCTCTGTACCCGTGGTTTTTTTCGCCATCCATTTTGACATGAATAGTGAGATCATCGAACCCACCATACCGAACACAAAACAGATAACGAGCAAGTTGCCTAAGTTTAAGCCGCCTGCACCGTGGTAACTACCGACACCGAAGAGTGACAAGATTATGCCAGCTACAACCAGTACCGCGAGGTTGGTCAGCAAGAACAAACCAATCCGCATCATTGGGTAAATCCTCTTATTATAGAAAAATGATCTGATTTACAAATAAAAATCATTAAACTCAATATGAGGTGAAAGTCTTAAAATTTCAAGGAAAAATTAGTAAAACAGATGCAATTTTACAAAATCAGTGATTTTATTCATTGAGATAAATGCGCGCTGAGGCAGAAGCATTTGCTGTCGCAAATGAACCTGAAGGTGCATCGGTAAAACTACCATTGTCTGTTTGAATAATTTGACGTGCCGATGATTTAGCAACCGTAGGGGCAGCAGCATGATAATTATCCGAACTGGCAATTATCCGACCACTATTAGAAGTGCTATTTGAACTGCTCGAACCCGAGATACTTAAACTACCAGCATATAGGTTGCTGTAGCGGCTAGTGACACGGCGGACATAGTCTTGAGTTTCACGAAAAGGAGGGATGCCACCATATTTTGCGACATTGCCTTCACCTGCGTTATAACCTGCTAAGGCAAGTGAGGTGTTACCATTAAAACGTTTCAGCAGCCAAGATAAATAGCGCGCACCAGCCATAATGTTCTGATGTGGATCATAGGCATTTGATACATTGAAGCGACGTGCTGTAGCAGGCATGAGTTGCATTAAACCTTGCGCACCGACAGGGGAGCGTGCATTGGTGTTAAAACCTGATTCAGTATGCATCACCGCTTTGATCAGACCTTCGGAAACACCATGTTGGGCCGCGGCTTGTTTAATAATATTGTCAAAGGCATTTTTATTACGGCTATAACTTGGTAACACAGACGCTTCATTTGAGCCCCAGTTACTATAACTGTGGATATTACTGTCCGGATAGTAGGTTTTTTTCTCGACTTTAAGATTGCTATAGCGGCCTTGCTTATTGGTCAGTAGCGTTGTGCCATTACTTTCACGTAATTGATAAATCGTTTGGCCGGCAAAAATGCTCGGTGCAGCTAAACTGATGGCCACACTTCCACTTAATAACAGCCCCAAAGTCCAAGTATTGTTTTTCATTTTATTGTGAAGAAAAAAATTCTGTCCCCAAACAGTTAAAATAGAGTTTATCAAAAAAAAATCAGATGAAAAGGCTTCGAGGGCTGATTTCTTCTTTACTTTGTAAAAATCAAGTCATTTTGATGATTCAATAATCAAAAAAAATATTTATTTTTTTTTAATGAGCATAACTTGACACATCTAAAGCATTGATAAGTAAGAAATAATAAATTGATCAAAAAATGATCAATTTAAATAGAAGCCTTAAAATAAGGGCAGCTCACCTTGTCAAGTCATTTAAAATCCACAAAGTTATCCACAGCTTTTGTGGACAACTGTGGAAAAGTCCAAAAGATAAGCGTTTCGCCTAAAAAGTGAACTCGACCGTATAAAATAATGCGCTGAGGATGACGTGATCATGACAGTATTTTTACTTTTTTCGGAAATTACATTCTTTTGATGCGAGAAGTCTGCGAATCGGATAAAATTGCGCGGTATTTTTTTTTAGGTTTAACTCGTCTATGTTCTCGCCAGTTGAGTCCGAACAAGGATTTAATTTCAAACCAGAACTACCAACTAGCTCTGCGTATTATCGTTTATTGAAAAAGCTACGCCGTCAGGTCGGTCATGCCATTCGTGATTTTAAAATGATCGAAGAGGGCGACAAGGTGATGGTCTGTATTTCAGGCGGTAAAGACAGTTATACCTTGCTCGACATTTTGTTGCAGTTTAAGCGTATTGCACCGATTAATTTTGATGTGGTTGCGGTCAACCTTGACCAAAAACAACCGGGTTTCCCTGAAGACGTATTGCCACGTTATTTAGAAGAAAACAAAATTCCGTACTACATCTTAGAAAAAGATACCTACAGCATTACTAAACGTTTAACCCCAGAAGGTAAAACGTATTGTGCAGTGTGCTCACGTTTACGTCGTGGTTCGTTATACGGCTTTGCTCAAGAAATTGGGGCGACGAAAGTGGCTTTAGGTCATCATCGTGATGATATTTTGGCGACGTTCTTCTTGAACTTGTTCCATGGCGGTAGCTTAAAAGCCATGCCACCGAAATTATTGTCTTCTGATAAAAAGAACATTTTGATTCGTCCACTGGCTTATGTGGAAGAAAAAGACATTATCAAGTATGCAGAAATGCGTAAGTTCCCAATTATCCCATGTAACTTGTGTGGTTCACAGGAAAACTTACAACGTGCGATGCTAAATGACATGCTGCGTACTTGGGATAAAGAATTTCCAAAACGTTTACACAGTATTTTTGGCGCATTGCAAAATGTATCGCCTTCACAACTGGCAGACCGTGAGTTATTCGACTTTGAAGCCTTGGATGAACAACGCGAATTTGACTTTAAAAATAGCGAAAGTTGTTCAACTGAAGAAGGTGAGCCTGAAAGCAAACGCATTAATATGGTGAACTTAGGTTTTATGGCAGATTAAGCCGAAAACTTCATCACGCAAAAGGCATTCTACGGAATGCCTTTTTTATGCTTATGATTTTTCTCATTTTGTTGTTAAACAGTTAAATATTGAACGGTGCGTACAAAAAACTTTAGCCTTTTCGCAAATGATCATGCTATAACAAGCCTCAAGCAAAATATGCTTGCACTGATGTTGTCCGGAACGGCAACACACACGAACAAAATAAATTGAGGAAAGATCATGCCTGCTTTTTTAACTGATGATTGGTTTTCAACTGTAGAAACTCTGACAGCTCAAGCTGGTGATTTAAACTTACCACCTGCATTGGCTAATCTTGCAATTAACCTTGTAGTTGCTGACGCTGCAGGCAATACTGAATTGTCATTAGACGGTGGTGCAATTAAAAAAGGTTTATCTTCAAACGCGAAAACAACGTTGAACATGGATGCTGAAACGTTACGTAAAGTATTTCTTGAGTTTGATATGGCTGCAGCGATGCAAGCGTTTATGACAGGCAAAATAAAAGTACAAGGTGATATGTCACAATTGATGGCATTGCAAACTGCAAAACCAAGTACTGAACAAAAAGATTTATTCAAAAAAGTACTTGAGCAAACTGCTTAAGTCCAAAACGAAAAAAGCTTACCCGAAGGTAAGCTTTTTTTTGTGCGCTCACATGTAAATGTTAGATGGACACATATTAGATATTCACCAGTTGTGGTGTGGTTTTAATATGTTCCAAATAAGCACGAATACGCGTGACATATTGCACAGCTTGACGATAACGACCATTGCTGGCCTTGTTACGGTCTAGATAAGCATATAAATTCACCCACTTATTTGGGTTTTTACCCTGAGATTTAATGCGCTTTTGAATCTGACTTACAGCACCAGGACCCATGTTATAAGCCACTAAGGCATACCAATTACGATCTGGGTAGGGAATGTTGCTATAACGGTTTAACATTTGGTCATAGTACTTTGCACCACCTTGAATGCTTTGAGTCGCATCTGTACGGTTGCTCACACCCATGGCTTTTGCTGTACTGTTGGTCAGCATCATAATGCCACGAACACCCGTTGGGGATACCGAGTCAGGTTTGAGGTAAGACTCTTGATAACCAATTGCTGCCAATAAATGCCAGTCTAGGTCGTATTGCTTGGCCGTGTTTTTAAAACTTGCCTTATAGATCGGCATACGTTTACTTAAATCACGTTGAATCACATTCCAAGAATCTTGTTTGACCACATTACGGTTGTAGAATGATGCCAACTGTCCAATTGCGCCATTTTGTTTGGCACGGCAAATAAAGCCACTCGCGGTTTGGCTGAGTGGATCGTCTGCATTTTTAAATACCCAGTTTAAGTTGCTGTTTAAACCATTTTTTTTCAAAGAAACGGTATCACCACAACTGGCTGAAAATGAAGTCAAGTGTTTGGCTTCAATGGTACTCATTCCGGCAGTGGTCATAGCAAAATTAGCTTGACCTTTGGCAACCATTTTTAAAGCAGTGGCATTGTCGTTCACTGTTTTAAAATCTAATTGGACATTTAAACTTTCTGCATAGTTACGTGCAAGGTCGTAACCAAAACCATGTCGATGTTTACCATCCTGAAAAACAATATCAGGATTGGCAACGGCAACAACAGTGAGTTTATTACTGTTGACGACAGCATCATATTGATGAGCTGTTTTGCTGGCATTAATACTGTGAAAAGGAATTAAGACAGTACTGAGTGCAAGCGCTTTAAATGGGAGAGAGTTAAAAGAGTTAAGGCAAAGCCTCGACCCAGAAGTTGAACTACTGTGCATGTTGTCTCCGCTACAAGTAATTTATGCCCTAAAAAGCAAAGGCAAACACGCCTCAGACTTTTTCAAGTTTGATAAATTCAATAAGGGTTGGGCAGTCATGACGTCATTCAAAAATGACTAGGGGTTTTCGGGAAATGTGTAGAAAATCTACACTGGATAAAAATTAAACAAGCCTAAAAGATGTGCGCATAATAATAAGCAAAAAAATACTTGTCAAATTTTGTACGAAAAAATATTAAAATATGTAACATAAATAATTGATTTTGTTTACGAATAAATTTTATATACTTTGCCTGTGTAGAAATGGAGGATAAAATAGGCATGTTTTGTAAAAATCAGCGCTTGCTCAAGGCCGAAAAATCATCATGAAATCTAACTTAATTACCCGTGGTGGACACGATTTATTGGTCGCTGAACTTCAACATTTATGGCATGAAGAACGACCTGAAATTACCAAAAAAGTGAACTGGGCGGCCAGTCTTGGCGACCGTTCGGAAAACGCGGATTATCAATATAATAAGCAATTGTTACGCAAAATTGACCGACGTGTACGCTATTTGGGAAAACGTTTGGAGGAGCTACGTATTATCGATTATTCACCCGAACAAAAAGGGAAAGTCTATTTTGGGGCGTGGGTCGATATTGAAAATGATGAAGGCGAACAAAAAACGTTAAGGATCGTGGGGGTAGATGAAATTTATGATCATCATCCACAGCATATCTCAATTGATTCACCTATGGCTCGAGCACTCCTGTCCAAGCAAGTGGATGATGAGGTCGAAGTCCTGACCCCACTGGGAAAAAAATGTTGGTATATCAATTCAATTCGTTATGAAATGGGCGAAAGTACTGAAAAATAATAAACTGCTCTTATTTTGTTCAATTGGACGTGTTTTTTACAAAATAATTTGCCATTGCTGAAATTTATTTATATGATGGCGGCCATGGAAGCGTGGCAGAGCGGTTTAATGCACCGGTCTTGAAAACCGACGAGGGCGCGAGTCCTCCGTGAGTTCGAATCTCACCGCTTCCGCCAAATTCAAAAACCCTGATGTTTTTAACATCAGGGTTTTTTTATGTGCGTAAATTTAGGCAATGTAATTAGCTATGATCTTAAGTTAGTATATATTGATTGAGCATCTATTTTTCAGCTCGAAGCCAAAATTTTACAATCGCCTAAATTTTGTCTGAACGATTCGCCAAGTGTTCAAAATAAGGCAAAATAATTTGCCAAGCTGAATTTTTATTTATATGATAGCGGCCATGGAAGCGTGGCAGAGCGGTTTAATGCACCGGTCTTGAAAACCGACGAGGGTGCGAGTCCTCCGTGAGTTCGAATCTCACCGCTTCCGCCATATTCAAAAAACCCCAATGTTTTACATTGGGGTTTTTTTATTGCCTAAATTTTTTGAATAGTTTTTTTCTACAGGCGAAGCTGATATACAGCATGGATATGACATGCTATTAATTATCCACAATAAACAGAAAACAAGATCAATCGATTTTGAAAAGGAATTCATCCATGCAGAAACCAGAGCTTATTCATGAACTGGAATGGCAAGCGCGTTGTCAATTGGCGGCACTGTATCGCTTGGTGGCTTATTATAAAATGACCGACTTAATTGATACCCATATCAGCCTGAGTTTAAGTCATGAACCTGAGCATTTTCTGATTAATCGCTATGGTGTGACCTTTGACAAAATGACGGCTTCGGATTTGGTCAAAATTGATCATGAAGGAAAAATTATTGAAACTTATGATGCAGGGAAGATGGTGAATGTTGCGGGCTTTGTGATTCATTCTGCCTTACATCATGCGCGTGCAAATATTAATTGTGTGATTCATACGCATACTGCCGATGGCGTGGCCGTTTCTGCACAAGAACATGGTTTATTGCCAATCTCACAACACGCGTTAAAGTTCTATCAGAACATTGCTTATCATGAATATGAGGGTATTGCCTTTTCAACTGAAGAGCGTGAAAGACTGGTACAAGATATGGGGCATTATCGCTGCATGATTTTACGCAATCACGGCTTGCTTGCGACTGGAGATAGTGTGGCACGGGCATTTCATGAAATTTACTTTTTAGAACGAGCTTGTCAAATTCAAGTAAAAGCGTTGTCGAGTGCTACATTGCATTATCCAAGTCCGAAGGTTTGTGAACATACTTTGCAGCAGTTTGAAAATCCGATGGCCGAGCCCATTATTCAAGCGGCTTGGCAGGCGGCCTTGTCTTTAATTGAAGATCAGCAGTCAGATTATTGTCGCTAATATAATTTTCTATCATTTAGCTTATAAAAAAATGGCGCTATGCTTTATGTGCAGAAGAATAGTCATGGCATGAGCAACGCGTTATCATGTTCGTAGTGGAACTATGAGATGAACTATGAAAATCGTTGCAGATGAAAATCTGGCATTTACTGAGTATTTTTTTACCGAATTTGGTGAAATAAAGCAAGCGGCAGGTCGAACATTGATCCATGAGGATGTCAAAGAAGCCGATGCATTGTTGGTACGATCGGTGACTCAGGTAAATGCAGAATTAATTCAACAAACCGCACTCAAATTTGTCGGTAGTGCTACGATTGGAACAGATCATTTAGATATTACCGCTCTAGAAAAGCAGGGCATTGCTTGGTCAAATGCCGCAGGTTGTAATGCACAAGCGGTTGCTGAATATGTGATTACTGCATTGCTCTACGTTAAACCTGAATTGTTGAATGCAAATGAACAATTTACCTTGGGCATTGTTGGTTTAGGTAATGTTGGTTCACGTTTAGCGGCCATGGCAGAATTATTCGGTTGGAATGTCATTGGCTATGATCCATTTGTGCAATCTAATCAGGTGAAACAAGTTGAATTTGCAGAACTGTTAAAAAATGCAGATGCGATTAGTACCCATGTGCCACTGACCAAAGAGGGTGAACATCCAACCTATCATTTAATCAACGCTGCTGCACTTGCCGCTATGAAGCCTACAGCGATCTTGATTAATTCCGCGCGTGGGCCAGTGGTCGAAGAAGCTGCCTTAATTGCCGATATTCAACAGACTCAGCGTAAAGTGGTCTTAGATGTTTTTGAACATGAGCCAGAGATTTCAGCAGCATTGTTGGATTTAATTTACGTGGTGACACCCCATATTGCAGGCTATAGCTTGGAAGGTAAAGCACGTGGTACACAGATGATCTATGAAGCATTCTGTCAAACTTTCAATCAACCGATAAATAAAGCTTTTGAAAGTCAGTTGCCCGTCTGTGAGCAGTATTTTACTGGTGCTGACTTTAAGATGGTATTACAGCGTTACTTAAAAGATATTTATGACATCGCTCGTGATGATGCCAACTTACGTGCTTGCCTAAAAGACGGCAAGGTGGATCAAAAAGCCTTTGATTATTTACGTAAAACCTATCCTTTACGCCGTGAATGGGCTGCGCATGGAGGCCCTGCAGCATGAGTCAAATGAACTTTCAACCGAGTTGTGAACTCACTGCACTTCGTGCACGTGCCACGATGTATGCTCAAATTCGCCAGTTTTTTGCTGCACGTGATGTACTAGAAGTGGAAACACCTGTGCTTTCACAAGCCGGTGTCACCGATGTGCATTTAGCATCGGTACAAGCTCAGCGTCATGTGAATGGTCAAAAGCAAACGCATTATTTGCAAACTTCACCTGAATTTGCCATGAAGCGTCTGTTGGCAAGTGGCAGTGGGCCTATCTACCAAATCTGTAAAGTTTTCCGTGATGATGAACATGGACGTAAACACAACAGTGAATTCACCATGTTGGAATGGTACCGTCCGGGTTTTAGCTTAAAAGACTTGATGTTTGAAGTGACGGATTTATTGAATGAAACCTTGAAACAACGCTTTGGTGAAATTCGTCCGACTATTTTGAGCTATAAGCATGCCTTTATGGATCGTTTGGATTTGAACCCGTTACAAGCTTCTTTACAAGATCTAAAAGATTGCTGTCGTCGTGTGGGGCTAAGCTTAGATTTGGGTGAAGACCGTTTAGGCTATATCGATTTATTGTTTTCGCATTATGTTGAGCCGAGTCTCGGTTTTGATACGCCAGTGTTCCTGACAGATTTTCCACCGGAAATGGCTTCTTTGGCGAAAACCCGTGTGGACGAAGATGGGGAGTTGGTTGCAGCACGATTTGAGCTGTATATCGAAGGTTTGGAGTTAGCGAATGCTTATGACGAACTGATTGACGCAGACGTTTTACGAAGTCGTTTTGAGGCAGATAATGCAGAGCGCGCAAAACTTGGGTTGCATGTGATGCCGATTGATGAATATTTGCTTGCTGCATTACCGCATATGAGCGAGTGTGCAGGTATAGCCTTAGGTATTGATCGATTGCTAATGGTGGCTATGAATCAGCTAAAGCTTGAAAAAGTCATTAGTTTTCCAGCCGATATTTCTTAAAAAATGTCCGGATCGGCTGATGGTAAAATTGGCCGATCAATTTAAATATTTAGTAAAATCCAAACCATATAGGCTTCAAACCCTAAATTTTGATAATAGGCATGTGCGGCATATCGTTCTGAACGATTCCCACTATTGAGTAAAATACGTTTTAGATCTTATCGCCGTGCGCTTTGCTCAATGGCTTGCATGAACCATCGCCTTAAACCTTGATCGCGATAACTCACATCAATGACAAAAGCCTAAATCCGAATTATTCATTCCTCAAACTCCCAACTGTATTGTTGGATAAAACCTGCATAACCAATGACGCGGTCATTAGCCGCTATCACTAAGGTTTGATAGTACTTATTCAAATGAGTCAACTGCCAATGCTGTTGTAGTCGCTCTAGTGGTATTTCATAACCCAATTGGAGTGTAAGTTGATGAATATTTATGAGATTTTCTTGGAGTTGTGATGGGCGAATTTGGGGATTCATATTGTCAGCTCGATGGTTTTCCTTAGAGCATAGATGAATGAGCCTTGATGTGAGTGCAGATATTTTTCAAAGCATATCTATATCTGAAAGGGCAAGGTGAAATATTGCAAAAGTTAAAGTTTTAAGAATATAGAAAAGGTAAATTAAAAAAGCACCCGAAGGTGCTCTAATTATGCTTCAACTGCATATTGACTGGTTTTTAGTTCTGCAATGGCTTGGATACGTCGTTCAATCAGCATTTCACCAATATCCGGCCCTGATACATCAGGTGGAAGATCGGCAGCTTTAATATTGCGAACCACCTGCATGGCATCTAAAACGTATTGAGCTTGTGGATAGGCGCGATCCTCTAAACCCAAACGACCACGTGAATCACATTCACAGGCTTGTACAAAGGCTTCTACACGTTCAGGACGGCGTAGCACATCCATACGTTGTAATAGACGCCACAATGTACCCGGTTTTAAGCTCAAGGCTTGATGGCATTTTAAATGCTCTTTACAGACTGAGATAGCCAATTGTTTGGTATTGGTGGGAACACGCATACGGTCACAGACATCAGTAACTGGTTTTACACCACGCTCTTCATGCATGATATGGCGCGGTAACTCATCTACTGGAGTAAGTGCTTTGCCTAAGTCGTGTACCAGTACAGCAAAACGAACATCCAAAGAATAATTTGCACGACACGCTTGTTGTAGCGACATCATGGTGTGAATGCCGCAGTCTATTTCAGGGTGATATTCAGGACGCTGTGGAATACCGTATAACGCATCAATTTCAGGGAACAAGACTTTTAAAGCGCCACAGGCTCTTAATACCTCAAAATATTCATCTGCGTGGTCTTCCATTAAGGCACGAGACGTTTCCTTCCATACACGTTCAGGTGTAAGGGCTTCAAGCTCACCCGATTGAGCAAGCTCTTGCATCAGTTCCAGTGTTTCATCAGCCACCTTAAAACCTAAAGCTTTATAACGTGCCGCAAAACGTGCAATACGCAGAACTCGCAAAGGATCTTCGACGAAGGCATTAGACACATGACGAAGGACACGCTGTTCTAGATCACGTTGACCGCCATAGGGGTCGTAGACATTACCTGCATCATCCATCGCTATCGCATTGATCGTGAGGTCGCGTCGAATGAGATCTTGTTCGAGTGTGACATTGACGTCGGTATAAAATTCAAATCCATGATACCCATGTCCAGACTTACGTTCTGTACGGGCTAAGGCATATTCGTCTTTGGTCTCTGGATGAAGAAAAACAGGGAAATCTTTACCCACAGGTTGATAACCTTGAGCAAGTAATTGTTCCGGCGTTGCACCGACAACGACATAATCTTTTTCGTGATAGGGGTGCCCGAGCAAGTGATCTCGAACTGCACCGCCTACTAAATAAACTTGCATGAAAAAACCTCTATTCTTAGAGCAATCATGCTACAGAACAGAGGTTTTCTCAAGTCACAAAGTGTGTTCAGGTCAACTAAATTAGAGTGCTAATTTTTCGTTTTCTTGAATCTCTGCAACTGTTAATGCAGTCATATTCACTAAACGGCGAGTTGTCGCTGTTGGTGTTAAAATATGAACAGGTTTTGCAGCACCCAAAAGGATTGGGCCAATCGTCACGTTACTACCTGATGTTGATTTCAACAAGTTGAACGAAATGTTCGCTGCATCTAGATTAGGCATAATCAGCAAGTTCGCAGAACCTTTGAAACGTGAGTTCGGGTATGCGAAATGACGAATATTTTCATCTAATGCGGCATCACCATGCATTTCACCTTCAACTTCAAGTTCTGGTGCAATTTCTGACAAAATATCATAAACCTTCCGCATTTTTTGTGCGCTAGGATCATTTTGGTCAGAACCGAAACTTGAGTGAGAAAGCAATGCTACACGCGGTGTAATACCAAAACGGCGTACTTCTTCAGCCGCTAAAATGGTCATTTCAGCAAGTTGTTCAGCTGTTGGATTACGGTTAATGTAAGTATCAGCAATAAACAAGTTACGATCTTCAAGCATCAATGCATTCAGCGTAAAGAAGTTATTGCGGCCTTCTTTTAGTCCAATCACATTGCTGACAAAGTCTAAGTGAATGTCATAACTAGAATAAGTACCACATAACATACCGTCAGCTACACCATGACGAACCAGCATTGCCGCGATAAGTGTTGAACGACGACGTGCTTCACGCTGAGCGTATTCAGGCGTTACACCTTTACGCTGCATGATGCTGTAGTAATCGTCAGCAAACTTATCGTAATCAGGATTTTTCTCTTGATCGACGATAGTGATGTTCACGCCGTCTTCAAGGCGAAGGCCTAATTTCTTGATGTTCGCTTCAATGACTGCAGGACGGCCTACAAGAATTGGTTTTGCCAAACCTTCATCAACAGCAATTTGTACTGCGCGAAGTACACGTAAATCTTCACCTTCAGCATAGGCAATGCGTTTTGGATCAGTTTTTGCTTGCGCAAAAATTGGTTTCATCATGAATGCAGAGTTATAAACAAACTCAGACAAACGTTGACGATACGCAGAGAAGTCTTGAATTGGACGAGTTGCAACACCTGAATCCATCGCTGCTTGTGCAATTGCAGGTGCAATTTCAAGAATCAAACGTTGATCTAATGGGCGCGGAATCAGGTAATCACGACCAAATGAAGCAGATTTTTCACCATACGATGCAGCATCAGCTTCGACATGCGCCATGCGAGCAATCGCATGTACACAAGCAATTTTCATCTCTTCATTAATTGTGGTTGCACCAACATCTAGTGCACCACGGAAGATATAAGGGAAGCAAAGTGCATTGTTCACTTGGTTTGGATAGTCTGAACGACCAGTTGCCATAATCACGTCTGGACGTGCTTCATGTGCATGTTCAGGAAGAATTTCAGGGTCTGGGTTAGCAAGGGCAAAGATGATCGGATCTTTCGCCATGACTTTAACCATTTCTTTGGTCAAAATACCTGCTGCAGAAAGACCGAGGAACATGTCCGCACCTTCCATTACATCAGCAAGCTGAGAGCCTTCGATGTCTTGAACGTATGCCTTTTTCGACTCATCCAAGCCTTCACGTTTAGTCGTCAATAAACCGCGTGAATCTGCAACAACGATGTTTTCTTTTTTTACGCCAAGTGCGCAAAGTAAGTTCAAACATGAAAGGGCAGCAGCACCTGCGCCAGAAGCGACAATTTTGATTTCTTCAATTTTTTTGCCATTGAGTTGAAGTGCATTCAGTAATGCAGAACCCACAATGATTGATGTACCGTGTTGGTCATCATGGAACACAGGAATATTCATGCGTTCACGAAGTTTTTGCTCGATGTAGAAACACTCTGGGGCCTTGATGTCTTCAAGGTTGATACCACCGAAAGTTGGTTCCAATGCTGCAACGATATCTACGATTTTGTCTGGATCGTTTTCAGCAATTTCAATGTCAAAAACATCAACACCAGCGAATTTTTTGAATAGAACGCCTTTACCTTCCATAACAGGTTTTGACGCTAAAGGACCAATGTTACCTAAGCCCAGTACGGCTGTACCGTTACTGACTACAGCAACAAGATTACCGCGCGCTGTGTAAAGTGCAGCAGTAGATGGGTCGCGTTCAATTTCTAAACAAGGTGCAGCGACACCTGGCGAGTATGCGAGGGCTAAATCGTGTTGGTTGACCAATTGTTTGCTTGGTGTAACGCTGATTTTCCCCGGAGTTGGAAATTCGTGATAATACAAAGCCTGCTGTTTTAAAGATTGATCGTCCATCTGTATCTCGATTGTGTTTTGTTTATCCAATATAAAGCTGCAATGCTTGCTTTATCCGCTTGAATATAACATTAGTTGCACAGTTGGGACAGTCGAAGTCGCGTCTTTTTCAGACAATCTTATAGCTCAGGCATAGTGACTTATATTAAGTAAGTATAAGCAGGCGAAGAGATATTATTTTCAAGGAACACGGTTGCCTCTTCTTGTGGCAATGGCTTAGAGAAAAAATAGCCTTGAGCAATGTCACATTCTAAGTCTTGTAGATACTGTAACTGCTGTTCAGTTTCAATCCCTTCAGCGACTACCGTCATGCCCATCGCTTTACCCATGGCAATCATGGCACTAACGATGGCCAATTGTTTATTTTCACCAATTTTGGAGATAAAACTGCGGTCTATTTTTAAGATATCAATAGGGAAATCAGCTAGATAAGATAATGATGAGTAGCCAGTGCCAAAATCATCAAGTGAAATATTGATTTTACGTTTTTTTATTTCATTTAACAGTTCACGTACTGAATCTAGATTTTCGACCAAAGAAGATTCTGTAATTTCCAGTTCCAGACTGGTACCATCAATTTGATTGGCATCTATCGCTTCATCTAAATCATTTAATAATTGTCCACGGCGCAGTTGCTGCGCAACAATATTGACGGATACACAAATATTTTGATAACCCAAATTATTCCAAAAGCGAATTTGCTGCGCGGTTTTTTGCAGGACAAAACGCCCGATATCGGAAATTAAACTGGTTTGTTCTGCTAAAGGAATAAATAAGCTCGGTGGTATTAAGCCTTTTTCAGGATGATTCCAGCGCACCAAAGCTTCAAAACCGTAAATATTTTTATCACGGAAATTGATCTTCGGTTGGTAATACACCACCAGTTCATTATTTTGAATGGCTTTACGCAAGTCGCGTTCCAAGAAGATCCCTTGCTTTAATAATGCGGTATTTTCATTGGAATAATAACGTGTAGTATTGCCTCCCAAATTTTTGGCTTCACTCAGCGCTTGTTCAGCACAGTTATTTAGATAATCTAGCTGACGGCCATGCTCAGGGTAGAACGCTACACCCATAGATAAGGTGATGACATGATCTTGGCCAAAAATATTAAATGGAATGCTAAAGGCTTTATTGATGCGTTCACAATGCTCATGCACAGAAGGGCGGATGTGTGAAATTTCATACACAATCGCAAAATCATCGCCATTTAAATGTGCAACAAACAGAGCTTCGGCATTGGTCAGACGCAAACGCTGTGCGACTTGGCGTAACAGTTCGTCACCACCATTGTTGCTGAGATATTCATTTAATGGACGGAAACGGTCGATGTTTAAACGTATGACGGCCAACTGTTTAATCGAATCTTGTTGCGAAACTAAATACTGATGCAGTTGATAGTTGTAATAAAAACGGTTCGGTAAATCTGTTAAGGTGTCATAGTTTTCTAAATAAGATAAACGTTGTTCTTGCAATTTACGTTCGGTTAAGTCTGAAACAATCCCGATATAATGGGTGACGCGGTTTTGATCATCGGTAATGGCATTAATATGCATCCACAGCGTCAGTTCTTTACCTGAAAGAAATTTTTCGTGCAATTCACCATCATATTCACCAATTTTCAGCACTTGTTTAATGATCGAGTAGTGCATACTGCGTTGAATTGATTTGTAATTCGCTGTGATATCAAAAAGATGTTTGCCAATAATTTGGTCGTAGTTAAATCCGGTTAATTGTTCGTAAAACGGATTGACTTCGATATAGCACAGCTCTTCATTTAAAATGAAAATCCCTTCAGCAGCTTGTTCGAGTACACTGGCTGCAAGTTTTAAACGTTCCTGAGATGTCCGTTCTTGATGGATATCACGTCGAATACCGACCATGCGCAATGGCTTACGATTATTTGGATCGCGTTGAATGACCCGTCCAATATCATGTACCCAACTCCATTTTCCTTGACTGTTTTGAATCCGATAGGTGGCCTCATAACGGTCTTTAAATCCACGTAGATGTTGAATCATCGCTGATTTAAAATGTGGGATATCATCAGGATGGATCACATGTTGTAACTGTTGCTGATGCTCTTTCGAATGTCTAAGGGTTTTTTCTTGCTTATAGTTGGTGACAACGATTTTACGGTCTTTGATGTTCCAATCCCAAGGACGTAAACCGGCGATTTCATGCGCAAGGACTAAATTGGCTTGTTGGTTTTCTAAATCCTTGTTCATTTGCTCAATGTCGAAGGTCCGCTCTTTAACTTTCTGTTCAAGGATTTGGTTACCCAGTTGTAGCTGTAATTCGATGTCTCGTGATTTGTTGACTTCATCTTGGAGCTGCTGACACAGTTCATCAGTCCATTTGACTTGTTGCTTGGCACTATCAATCAGTAGGTTGTTTTTTGCATGTAAGGTCGACACACGACGGTGAATCCGATATGACGTCATGGCGCACATTAGAATCACAATGAGCCCAAAATTAATACTCAGGCTAAATAAGTGATTTGAACTATCTAAGAAAAAGAACTGTGCAATCAGATACGGCACGATAGACGGGATAAAGGCTAAACAAAAATAATTGAGTTTTTGCGTTAAATAGGTCAAACCAAAGGTTTGCGTCACGATCAATAGTAAGGCGGAGAGCGTTAAGGCCTGAATCGGTTCAAAGCTTTGATTGGTCGCAGGTAAATAGTAAAAAATTAAAAAGATACCGCTCGCAATAAGCGTACCGACTGAAAAACACTGAAATTGTAGCCAACGATGCGCAATCATCAGTGAATATTGTTCAGGTTTAAAATAAACGGTGCTAATCAGCCAGCATAAACTGACAAAAACTTCGGTAAAAATAAACCAAATATTGAAATATAAAGATGGTGATTTATAAAAAATTTGATATATCGAAAAAATATATAAGCAAATAATCAGAATACTGACTAAAAAATAGCGGCTATGGCGAATCGTGTTCGCAATTTGAGCAGTATGATTGTACTGCTTGATATATTCATCTTGTTTATACGTCATGAATATAAAAACCCTGCCTTAACCAAATTTAGATCGTTGTATTTGTATTGTTCCTGAGAGTATTTGTTTATTCTTAGTAACAAATCATTTGTTTTTATTGACTCTAGGGTAATTGCGTTACAAATAAAAAGCAATATCAAGGATGCCATCATTGATGCTTTCAGATGAACCATCGAGTAAAAATTAAATAAATTTATAATTTAAAATTGAAAGTGCAACTACAGGTGCAGTTTCTGTGCGAAGGACACGTTCACCGATACACCAGTTCACAAAACCTTTCTCATTTGCTGCGCTGATCTCGGCTTCGCTCAAGCCACCTTCAGGGCCAATCAGTAAGGTAAAGTGCGGGTCAGCATCTGCTAATACATCAACTTCATCTTTATTGGGTGCGAGTACCAACTTGGTTGTCGGTAGATTACTCTCCAACCATTTTTCAAGGGAAAGGGGCGCAAGTACTTTAGGGACAATGTTGAGACCACATTGTTCACATGCAGCAATAGCAATGCTTTGCCAATGGTCGAGTTTCTTTTGATCACGATCGTACTTCAAACGCATTTCACAACGTTCGGATGTGAGTAGTTGAATTTCAGAAACACCGAGTTCCACCGCTTTTTGAATTGCATAATCCATGCGGTCGCCTTTGCTCATCACTTGACCCAATAGTGCTGTAAAATGTGGTGTGCGATTGCTTGGATTGAATTGCAGAACTTGGACGGCAGCCGACTTTTTAGCGACTTCAACCAATTCAACATGGTATTCGCCACCTTGCCCATTGAACAAAGTGGCAGTTTCGCCCACTTGAGCACGTAAAACTTTTACCCAGTGATGAAACACTGTTTCCGTTAATTCAACAGTCGTATCAACAGTTAAATCAGCTTCAATATAAAAACGTGGCATTAAAGTTTTACTCTCAAAAAGGTCGAAATGTCTTATGCAAGACCGAGGTCTTTCACAAGTTGACGTGTAGGGTCAGTGGTATTCATGGTGTAGAAGTGCAGGCTTGGCGCACCACCAGCAATCAGGCGTTCGCAAAGTTTCACAATCACTTCATGACCAAAGGCTTTGATTGACGCTGTATCGTCGCCATAAGTCGCAAGCTGTTTGCGAATCCAGCGAGGAATTTCTGCACCTGTACCATCAGCAAAACGAATTAAATTGCTTGCATTGGTAATCGGCATAATGCCTGGAGCGACAGGAATGTTCACGCCTTCTTTTTGAATGCGCTCTACAAAGTAGAAATAGGCATCTGGATTAAAGAAGAATTGTGTGAGTGCTGCATTAGCGCCTGCATTGGCTTTATCGCAGAAACGTTTGATGTCGAGATCAAAGCTGTCTGCTTGCGGATGCATTTCAGGATAAGCCGCCACTTCAATTTTGAAGTGATCACCTGTATGTTCACGGATGAAACGCACAAGATCTGTTGCATAAGGCAATTCGCCTAAGCCCACCTGACCAGAGGGCAAGTCACCGCGCAGCGCAACAATACGGTCAATGCCTTGCGATTTATACAAATCCAGCAATTCAGCAATACGTTCTTTGCTGTCACCAATACAAGAAAGGTGAGGAGCAACAGGCGTGCCTTTACCATTGAAATCATTCAATGTAGACAAAGTACGTTCACGGGTAGAACCGCCTGCGCCGTATGTTACAGAGAAAAATTCAGGATTTAATAATTGTAGTTCTTGGTGTACAACTTTAAGTTTTTCCGCGCCCGCATCAGTTTTGGTCGGAAAGAACTCAAAGGAAATAGGAATCTGTTTTGACATGTTCAAATCCTTTTTTTATAAATACTTTTATTTAAAAAAATCCCCTCATCCTAACCTTCTCCCTGAGCCATATATGGCGCAAGAGAAGGGACTTCCATTATGAAAGTAATAGTTATTTGGAGTTAACAACAAATTTGCTTTCACAATGAAGAGTTCCCTCTCTTGCGCTGAGCTTCAAAGCAGTGCTTGAAGCACGCTCAGGAGAGGGTTAGGGAGAGGTATTTATAAAACTTAGTATTTATAAGCCTCAGCTTTGAACGGGCCTTCAACTTGAACACCGAGGTAATCCGCTTGTTCTTGAGTCAAAGTCGTTAATACGCCACCGAAACCTGCAACCATTGCAGCAGCAACTTCTTCGTCTAATTTCTTAGGAATAAGTTCTACGCGGATCGCAGCTTGTTTTTGATCTTCAGGAAGATCAGCAAATTTTTCAGCGAATAGGTGCATTTGACCCAATACTTGGTTGGCAAAAGAACCATCCATAATACGTGAAGGGTGACCGGTTGCATTACCAAGGTTCACCAAACGGCCTTCAGAAAGAAGGATTAAGTAATCGTTTTCATTTTCTGTACGATACACTTGGTGAACTTGTGGCTTCACTTCAACCCACTTGTAACCACGTAAGTAATTTGTGTCGATTTCAGTATCGAAATGACCGATGTTACAAACTACAGCGCCAGCTTTTAATGAATCAAGCATTGCAGCGTCACATACGTGGTAGTTACCAGTTGTTGTTACGATCAAGTCAGTATTTTGAAGAAGATCAAGGTTGATGTCTTCTTTCTTACCCGTTTGAATGCCATTTTTATACGGAGCAACAACTTCGAAACCGTCCATGCATGCTTGCATTGCACAGATAGGGTCAACTTCAGTGACACGTACAATCATGCCTTCTTGACGAAGTGATTGAGCAGAACCTTTACCTACGTCACCATAACCGATTACAAGCGCACGACGACCAGATAAAAGCATATCTGTACCACGTTTGATTGCATCGTTAAGTGAGTGACGGCAGCCGTATTTGTTGTCGTTTTTAGACTTAGTGACAGAGTCATTTACGTTAATCGCTGGAACTTTTAAAGTACCGTCGCGGTGCATTTCGTAAAGACGTTGAACACCTGTAGTGGTTTCTTCTGTAATACCGTGGATTTTAGCAATCACTTCAGGATATTTTTCGTGAACAAGTGCAGTTAAGTCACCGCCATCGTCCAGAATCATGTTGGCATCCCAAGGTGTACCGTTCACATTGATTTGCTGTTCAAGACACCACATGTATTCTTCTTCAGTTTCGCCTTTCCAAGCAAATACAGGAATACCTGCAGCAGCGATTGCAGCAGCAGCGTGGTCTTGAGTAGAGAAGATGTTGCATGAAGTCCAGCGAACTTCTGCACCTAATTCAACTAGAGTTTCAATTAAAACTGCAGTTTGAATAGTCATGTGGATACAGCCAAGGATTTTCGCGCCAGCAAGCGGTTTAGCCGCTGCATAGCGTTTGCGAAGACCCATTAGGGCTGGCATTTCTGCTTCTGCGAGTTTGATTTCTTTACGGCCGTAGTCAGCTAGTGAAATATCGGCAACTTTGTAATCTGTAAATGAAGCATTAACCGCGTTCATCACGATCTCCTTAATAAAAACAATTGATCATTCAGTTCGCGGATGCCGTTGTTGATTGGAACGAGTGTCCAACCGAATCGTCGAGCCTAGCGATCTTATATTTAGTGCCTATAAGAAAGTCGCAGCATCCCTCGACTAGGGCAGTATTGTACTTGGAATTACGTTTTGTTCCAATCTGAAATTGGTTAATATCTGACTTATAGATTTCTTGATCTATAAAATTACGCTGTGAGTATTTAAATTTAATAAATCGCTTGGGAGTATAAGAAGAATGATTAAACCCTTAATGGCTTTATTGATGTTTTGGCCAGTGCTTGCCGTATCCAATGATTCAACAGGCTATGTGGCAACAGGCGGTGTGCAATACCTGAAAAATAAAGATATTCAAATGTTCAGTGAAGACCTGTTTATTAGTAAAAAAATCATCAAGGTCGATTACCAGTTCAAAAATTTAAGCAATAAAGATGTGACTGAAACGGTCTTATTTCCGCTGCCAAAAGTTGAAAACTTCTTTGAAACTGATTTTGCCAATACAGAAAAGCTGCTCAAAAGTTTTAAAGTTCAGGTGAATGGAAAAACGATTCAGCCTGAAATGCACGTACGCACTTTTATTCAAAAAGATGAGAAAACAGCGCCGATTGATATGACTGAGAGTTTTAAGCAATGCGGATTTACGGAAAAAGACATGCTGAATCCGTGGAGCAGGCAAGATGTTGAATATAAAACTTTTGAGGCAAAGCTTAGAAACTGTAAAAATGCAGCGCTGCAAAAAGTATTGCCCAAAGATTTGAGTGAAGAAATTTCATGGTCATCTCAGGTGATTTATAGCTGGAAGCAAACGTTTAAAGCCAATGCGCTCACACGTGTACAGCATCAATATGCACCGCTAGTGGGTGGGTCTGTGGCTTTATATCCTGATGAATATAATAAAAGTTATTGTATGGATCAAAACTTTAAGGCAGGACTCAGAAAGGCTAAATCACAGCATGCACCATTTCAAGCGCTGGGCTATATCTTAAAAACTGGTGCCAATTGGGCAAAGCCTATTCAAGATTTTAAACTGACTATCGAGCGTGATGCAGGAGAGTTGGTTTCTTTTTGCTGGGCAGGTAAAGTGAAGAAAATCAGCGCTACGCAGTTTCAAATGGTTGAAAAGAATTTTGTGCCCAAACAAGATTTGGACATTATTTTTGTGCATGTGAAATCAGGTCTGGATTAAAACTTGCAGGCAAAACTGCTGCGATTTGTTTATCATCGTCCATAAGCAATTTTGAGTTTTGATATATGTCGATGGAAATACCTGATGAGTTGGCAAATTTAGAAGCCAACGGGGGCATTTATGCGGTGTGGATGCTGCTGCAGCACTTAGGTATAGATGCAGACATTCAGCAACTCATCGAAGTTTGCGCTTATGAAGCTGACCATGGCACAACAACCATTGGTTTAGCCGTTGGGTTAAAGAAGTTTGGCTTCCAAGTAAAGTTTTACACAGAGCATGATCCTGAGCTGCAAGACAGTGAAAAACGCAGCTATGCGGAAGCTGACCAATTGGAACTGCCTATATTGCCTGCAATTGGCTATGCACAAATTCAGCAGGCTTTTGAACAAAATCAGTTTGTGATTGTCTATTACGACACCCTAGACGGAGTGGGGAATCATTCCTTGGTGTATGACATTGATGAGACAGAGATCAGTTTCTTTGACAGCTTTGATGCCATGCCAGCAGACGTATTTGAACAGCAGCGTGGTGCGGAAGGCATTTGCCGACAAGTCATTATTGTGGATGTAAATGATTATGTGGCGAGCTGAGCCATTTTGTTAAAAGCAAAAAGCCCATCATGAGATGGGCCTTTTTCTTTGTGATTTAAGCTTTGGGCTGTTCGGCCACATTGGCTTTTTCATTCCAAAAATCTGCTTTTTCTTCATCGGCGTCGATGCCTAAGCCATTGGCATAAATAAAGGCTAAGTCACGCATGGCTTGAACTTCACCTAATTTTGCAGATTGTTCAACCAGTTCAATAGATTTAGTGATATCTTTTTCCACCACATCGCCGCGACGGTAAAAATTGGCCAATTCTAAAATTGCAGCAGGATGGTCATGTTTTGCTGCTTGTTCTAACCAGCGATGCGCATGTTCAAAATAGGTTTTAGATTCTTCAGGATCTTCTTCGAGCATGTCTTTGGCATAGACTGCATAGCCTTCACCCAGCCAATACATTGCTTCTACATGACCTAACTGAGCTGCTTTGAGTGCCCATTCTTCTGCAAGTTCAACATGCTCATCATTTTCACTTTGCATATAAATTTCAGCCAGTTCAAATTGAGCATCTTTATTGCCTGCCATGGCACGGTTATATAAAGCAGGAGAGATCGAAAGTTCAGACATGTGTAATCCAAAAGAGCAGAATAGGCATAGCCTAATCGGTTGGCATGAAAAAAGCCAATCCGAAGATTGGCTTTCAATGTTTAGAGAAGCTTGTCTAAAGAATTAAAATTTCAATAACACTGCAGACAATACAAATATGACAACTAATGCACCGATAATTTTCCAAAAATATTCAGCGATATAACTAATACATAGCCCGACAAATAAAGCCGCAATGGTCAGCGCGCCAAACCAATAACTGATGTTATTGCTCGGCGTGCCAAGTGAGAGGCAAATTATCAAGGCAATAATCAATAGCGCCCAGCCGACTAACGTGGCTAACCGTGTTTGGCCCACACTTAACTCTTTGCTGTAGAACTGCTTTTGATGTTTAGACATGCTGCTTGCCAAGGCAAAAAAACCTAAGCTACTCAGTGCCCAAATCAGGAGAAAGAACATCATGCTTCAACCTCCTTCTTGCCACGCGCTTTTTTAACAGGCAGCCCTTTATGCTTTTTCACTTTGTAAAATGAATAGGCAAACAAGATAGCCAAGAGCCACATTGCAAGATCAAAGGATGCAATCATCCATTGGCCATTTACCATGGTATTCCAAAGCGGTTGACCACCAGTCATGAAGTTTACAATCGGCAGTAAGGCAAAAATTGCTGTGGCAAAAGCTAAAAGTTCTAGCCACGCTTGACGGTGCGTACGGAAAATCGCATAAACGAGCGTCAGTAGCCAAACAATAAAGAAACTACGAATTTCTAATTCCGAACGGTTTTCAAGCTGTGCGGGAATAAAACGGTTGGCATAGAAAAATGCTGCGCAGGCAATGGGTAAACCAATAATCGCTGCAACATTGGTCACTTCAACCGTGCGGTAGCCAAATGATTTAAAGCCTTGTTTTTGCTGTTGCGGCGCACGTTTTACACACCACAGAATGAGACCTGTAGCGACCATCAGGGTGCCTACAATCCCTGAAATAAACAGCAGCCAACGTAGTGCTAAATCTACACCGCGTGCTTCATGTAGCGTAGTGACTACATTGTAAATACCCATCGGTACAGAAGGGTGCTTTAACTTGGCACTTTCGTCAGTTAAGTCTTTGCCTGTTACGCCATCAAATTGTTTGCTTGCATAGACATTTCGATACGCGACACTTTCACCATGTAAGGCACGTAGTTCAATTTTAGCTTGGTCTGTATTCGGTGCAATGATGCTAACGGTACTAATAGGATTGGTTTTCCATTCAGTCTGAACCGCAGTCACGATCGGCGCTAAGTTGGTCAACGGCGCAGCAACGATAGGTTGCTCTTCACGTTTAGAGCGACGATCTCCTCGACCTTCACCACGGCCCTCAGCACGATTTTCGCCTTGGTTTTGTGCAGAATTGGCACGGGCTTGCTGTGGGCGTTCGCCACGTTCTTCGCGTCCTTGGGCAGATTCACGTCCTTCAGGTTTATTATCTTGAACTAGGGCACGATTTTGTTCTTGTAAAAATTGTCCACGGTTTTCATAAATACGCTCAATCCCCCAAGGCATGATTGTAAATAACAGCAGCAACAGGCCACTAAAGGTGATCATGATGTGGAAGGGAAGCGCAAATACTGCGGTTGCATTATGTGCATCGAGCCAAGAACGTTGTCCTTTACCTGAACGGAAGGTAAAGAAATCTTTAAAGATTTTTTTATGAGTAATCACACCACTAATGATGGCAACTAACATCAACAGTGTCGCTATCCCGACAAACCATCGCGTCCACATACGTGGCATACCATACAGTTCGAAATGGAAACGATAGAGAAAATTACCACCACGCGTATCGCGCGGCTCAAGCACTTCACCTGTAGCACTATCAATGTAGATTTGTTTACCACCACGGCGTGCGCGAGGGTCTTCACCTTGTTCACGAACGGTAATTAATGTGGCATTTTGACGCGTATTCGGCAGTAAAATATTCCAAGCACCTGCATTTGGATGATTTTGCTGTAAATAATTCAGTGCGACTTGAGTTTGTTGGACTTGTGAACTGGCTGGAACGGATTGATGCAGCTCAGGTGTCATCCAAACATTGATTTCATTTTTAAAGAAGCTTAGGGTTCCGGTCAGGAAAATAGCATACAGCAACCAACCTAAGATTAGGCTAGCCCATGTATGCAGCCAAGACATGGACTGGCGCGGTCCCTCTACTTTTGCATCAACACGCATTTTAGCTTCCCATCATCATGTAAATGGCATACAAACACACCGCAGGGATCACAATGCCTAAAGTTGCTTTGAGGGTTTTATTCACTATAAAGACCCAAATAAATGCACAGCTCCACAGGATAAATGCAATTAAAGTTGCACTCATGGCTGCACTTCCACGGTCTTCGCTAAACACATCTGCGATCACGATGGCAGATAGCATTGCGACAACATATCCGCCCACTAAAGCGAGGGCAAAGCGATAGAAAATCATCAAGCGATAGGTCAATAGAGAAGGAGTGTCTTTACGCGTTTTAGGCAGCGCAGATGTGAGGGGTGTCACGAGTGCCTCAGGTGGTGAGCTATTCATAAAATACTTAAGCGCTTGGAAATTGTATTAAAGTTAATCTAAATGATAACAATTATTATTAATAATTAGAATAATGTATTCACAAAATTATTGATTTTTCAGCATGCTGAGTAGAAATTGATTTAAAAAGAGGGGAATTAAAGGCGAAAAAATAGCGACCGAAGTCGCTATTTTAGAATGCAAGAATGCTTATGTGTCTACATTATTGCTCTTGTTGAATGCCTGCAACTAACCAGTCTTGATTAGAACCCGCAGGTTTAACAAAATGCCATACTTCAGCAAATGGCTGTGGCAGGCTATTTAAGTCTTCACTTACCGTACCTGTAAAACGCACACTTACAACGTATTGACCATTTTCGTTCGCAGAATCGACCACCATAGCATTTAAGTTAGAAAACTCAGCAACGTCTTCATCTTTATTCGCCATAATGTCGTTATACATAGACTGGTAAAGGTCAGGCGTTAAGTAACGCTGAATTTCAGAAATGTTGCTTGCAGTATTCATCGATTGAATGTGGTTAAAACGCTGACGTGCAACACGTAAGAATGTTGCTGGTTCAGTACCATCAGGCAATTGATTGCCGCTGTTGGTATAGGCAGCACCAAAAGGCGCGTTCGTTGCTGCAGCTGCACCAAATGGAGCATTTGAAGCTGTAGAATTACCGCCTACAGAATTACCAAAAATATTCGTATTGTCATTGCCTGCACGAGGTGCAGCATTTTGTTGGCCAAACGGTGCATTGTTTGCACCGCTGTTTGGCGCATACGGATTGTTAGCGGCTAGTTTTTTTTTTGCGCCCATCTTACGGAAAATGAAGAAGGCAACAGCAGCGGCAAGTAAAATCCAGATCCAGCCTGGAATACCAGCTTTCTCTTCCTGTTGTTGAGCTTGCGCTTCAGAAGCTGCTTGACCATTGTTGTCATCGGCCATCGCATTTGCAGCGACTGCACCAATTGCAGCACCAGCCACACCAGCAGCAACCATTCCGCCCACATTCGAGCCAGATTTTGCTGGAGCGCCAGCAGTTGCAGGCTGTTGAACAGGAGCAGATTGACGAGGTTGCTGATAAGACTGAGTTGGAGCAGCTTGACGGCTCATACCATGGCTTTTACCACCACCGGCACGTTTCGCTTCTGCAATCGGCGCTACCAAAAGGGCTGCTGTTAAAAGAGCAGTCATCAAACCACGCTGTCGAACTTCCATCAAATTTTCCTATATCTATATAAAGTTAAAATAGCCATCTAGTTATGCCGGCATTTGTACTGAATTTCAATAGAACATCGGTAAAAAATTGAAAATTCATTCAAAATAAACGATTCCACGTAACTAAGACTCATCGGTCAGTGTAATTGCCTGACTCAACGCCTCATGTAAACGTGCGACAGAAATAATTTCTACACCTGAAATCGGTTTTTGCGGTGCATTCCCACGCGGTAAAATAATGGTTTTAAACCCATGCTTAATGGCTTCTTTGAGTCGTTCCTGTCCATTGGGTACAGGGCGGATTTCGCCTGAAAGGCCGACTTCACCAAATACTGCCAAATGCTGTGGCAGGGCTTTAGCTCTTAAGCTAGAGGCGCAGGCTAAAAGTACCGCAAGGTCAGAACCGGTTTCAGTGATTTTTAAACCACCGACGACATTGACATAGACATCTTGTCCAGCGGTTTGTACGCCACCATGACGGTGCATAACGGCTAAAAGCATGTTTAAACGGTTTTGTTCTAAACCTAAGGCCACGCGTCGAGGTTGTCCGTGCGCATCATCTACCAAAGCCTGAACTTCAACTAAAAGTGGACGTGTACCTTCACGGCTAATCATGACAATGGAACCCGGAATGGCTTCATCATAACGACTCAGGAAAATAGCGGATGGGTTTGATACCTCGCGCAGTCCTTTATCTGTCATGCCAAATACACCAAGCTCGTTGACCGCACCAAAACGGTTTTTCACCGCCCGAATCATACGGAAGCGCGAGTCAGACTGACCTTCAAAATACAAAACACAATCGACCATGTGCTCAAGCACGCGAGGGCCTGCCAAAGAACCTTCTTTCGTTACGTGACCGACAATAAACAGTGCAGTGCCACTATTTTTGGCAAAGCGAGTCAGGAGTGCAGCCGATTCACGAATTTGGGAAACACCGCCCGGCGCAGACTGGAGTGTCTCGGTGTATAGAGTTTGGATCGAATCTAAAATGGCAACGGCAGGGCGTTCATGTGCCAATACTTCACAAATACGCTCGACACAGGTTTCGGCCATGACTTTGAGTTGATCGGTCGGCAAATCTAGGCGCTGGGCACGTAGCGCCACCTGAGACAAAGATTCCTCACCAGTGACATATAAGGCAGAACTTTTACTCGCCGCCATATAGGTTGCGGTTTGTAGCAAAATAGTGGATTTACCAATGCCGGGGTCACCACCAATCAACACAACTGAACCTGTGACCAGTCCACCACCGAGCACACGGTCAAATTCACCAATACCTGTTGCCATTCGAGTTTCATGCGAAACGGAAACTTGATTTAAGGTAGTCACAGCAGCTGCTTGACCTGCATAGCCACCGCCCATTTTAGGCTGCGCACGGTGTGTAACAGCGGGTGCAATACTGACTTCGACTAATGAATTCCATTCACCACATTCGGTACATTGACCGGCCCATTTGGGATGATCAGCACCACATTGTTCACATCGATAGACACTTTTTGCTTTCGCCATAATATTTACTGTGCACAAACTCAAATTGAGTCACAGCATAGCGGTGAATACATCGAAAAACCAAGTTTTTATCGCATGAAATGACTGTTGAAGGTCAATTGATGTCGTTTTATTTTCAATAGCTGCACTTTTATATAGTAAGCACTTTATAATAGCGCATTATATTTTTTGAAATGGGTCACCACATGACTGAACTATTACGACATATCGATGCCATCGCACGTGAAAAAAATCGTGATGTGTTATTTGTGCATTTTGAAGAATATGATCATCAACATCCTGAAAAAAATACGGTGCGTAATGATGTTATGCACTGGTTTGACCTGCAAAATATCGACTATTTCCCTTGTATGGGGCTAGAAGGTGAGTCTTTGATCGATAGCTATACAGGTGACTTATACCTCGACGTGCCTTTCGATGAAAGCAGTCCTGCATATAAAACCCTCAGTGAATACCTTGAAGATGAGCAAGGGAATATGAAAATTCAGGGGGTATTGTTCTTTTCTTTATCCTTGGAAATTGCCCTAGAAATCGAAGCCGATTTGATGGAAGCCAGTGCTGTAGATTCTGAATATGCTGAAAATGAGTTTGGTGACCAATTTGGTGAAGGCTTTATTGAAGATGCTGAAGCAGATCTAAAAGATGAAGCAGCCAATGAAAGCAACACGAAAAACGACAAATTTGATGATGGTCAAATTGGTACGATTCAATAAGTAAATATTGATTTTCAGTCCGAATAAAAAAGCCACGTGAATTCACGTGGCTTTTTGTTTAGCAGGGGATTAGTACAATTCACCTGATTTACGACGTTCAATAAAATCTTTTGATTCTTTCACAATGATGCCTGAGAGCAATAACAGTGCAATACAGTTTGGTGCAGCCATCAAACCATTAAAGGTATCGGCAAATAACCAAACGAGATCGAGTGTTACGACACAGCCGACAAAGACTGATGCGATGTAAATTAAGCGATAAATCAGTACTGACTTTTCACCTAAGAGGTATGTACAGCATTTTTCACCATAATAGCTCCAACCCAGAATGGTTGAATAAGCGAAGAAAATAATACCGAAAGTTACGACCCAACCACCGAAGCCCGGAAGTAGTTTGTCAAAAACACTAATCGTCAAAACTGCACCGGTTTGATCACCAAAGCTTTGTCCCGCCATGATGAAGCCCATCACAAGTACGATACCTGTAATAGAGCAAACAATGATGGTGTCTAAGAACGTACCTGTCATAGAGACAAGACCTTGACGTGCTGGGTGGTCAGTTTTTGCAGCCGCAGCGGCAATGGGTGCTGAGCCCATACCTGCTTCATTAGAGAATACACCACGTGCCACACCATAACGAATCGCAGCACCAATCGCACCACCCGCAGCAGCTTCGCCCGTAAATGCATAGCTAAAGATCATTTTTAGTGCAGGGATCACCAATTCAAGGTTGGTGAAAATAATGATTAAGCCACCCAATACATAACCTACCGCCATAATTGGAACAATAAATGAAGAGGCTTTAGAAATGGATTTGATGCCGCCTAAAATAACGAGTGCAGAGAATATGGTGATAACGATTGCAGTGGTGAGTGTGTTGATCCCTAAGCTGTTTTGCACAGCAAGCGCGACAGTATTGGACTGTACTGAGCTACCAATACCAAAGGATGCCAAAGTACCAAATAGGGCAAATACCACTGCCAACCATTTCCACTTAGGCCCAAGTCCACGTTCGATGTAATACATCGGACCACCGTTCATTTCGCCATTTTCATTTTTATGACGAAACTTTACAGCGAGTACACCTTCACCATATTTGGTTGCCATACCAAAGAGCGCGGTTATCCACATCCAAAACACTGCGCCCGGACCACCGAGCACACAAGCGGTGGCTACACCGGCAATATTACCTGTACCAATGGTGGCTGAAAGTGCGGTCATGAGTGAGGCAAAATGTGAAATATCGCCATCATGTTGATCTGCTTTAGGATGCTTGCCAAAGACTTGTTTGAATGCGAAAGGCAACATGCGAAATTGCCAGAAAAGCAGTCGGAAGGTGAGGAATACACCTGTTCCAACAATGAGGACCAACATGTATGGGCCCCAGACCCATCCACTGAGTGTTTCCATGATATTTTGAATTTCTTGCATAGTATCTTCTTCTTATCGGCCCTGAGTGAGTGAATGCTACATTTTTGATATCTGTAGCAATTGATATGCCATTGTTAGAAACTTCCATGATTTTTGGCATAAATTTTTATCGTTGGTAAAATATTTTTTGCATAAAATTTAAGTTATTACAAGTAAATTGTTGTTTTATTGGTCGCTTTAAAATGTGAACTGGCGCTAAGATTTTTATATATAAGAAAAATAAATTAACTTTGTCACTTAATCCGAAAATATAGATGATGAAAAATAATTTTGTATTTTCTGAAATTTTTACGTTAATTTGTCGCAATTGGAACGCGAAGTTGAATTAAATAATGTCAAATGAAATTCATGGATCGCACGCTGATAGCGGCGATTTGAAACGAAGCTTGTCCAACCGACACCTGCAATTGATTGCGATTGGTGGTGCGATTGGTACAGGTTTATTTATGGGGTCAGGAAAGACCATCAGTTTAGCTGGTCCGTCCATCCTTATTATCTATATGATTATTGGTTTTATGGTTTTCCTCGTCATGCGTGCATTAGGCGAGTTATTACTATCAAATCTTGAATATAAATCTTTTATCGATTTTGCAACCGACTTAATCGGCCCGTGGGCAGGTTATTTTGTGGGTTGGACCTATTGGCTGTGCTGGATCACTATAGGGATTGCTGATTTATCGGCCATCATTTATTACCTGCAATTCTTTAATGGAGGTAACCCGTTCTCGCCCGAAGAAGGGGTGATGATCAGTGTTGCCGCCATTGTTTTTATCATGGGTTTAAACCTTGTTACGGTTAAACTTTTTGGTGAATTAGAGTTTTGGTTTGCACTGATTAAGATTATTGCAATCGTGGTGCTCATTGGTGTCGGTCTTTGGATGATCTTTACCGGTTTTACCTCATCGACAGGTGAAATCGCATCATTCACACATTTATGGTCACATGGTGGTCTATTCCCAACAGGAGTAACTGGCTTCTTGGCAGGTTTCCAAATCGCCATTTTTGCCTTTGTCGGCGTAGAACTCGTGGGTACTACGGCAGCAGAAACCAAAGATCCAGAACACAACTTGCCTAAAGCTGTGAACTCGATTCCGATTCGTATCATTATTTTCTATGTGCTGGCACTTGTGATTGTGATGTCCGTTACGCCATGGAATGCCATTGACCCAAGCATTTCACCATTCGTGAACTTGTTTAGCCAAGCCGGTATTGCTGCTGCTGCGATTATTATGAACTTGGTTGTGTTGTCATCAGTTATGTCATCGATGAATAGTGGTGTGTTCTCGACTTCACGTATGTTGTTTGGTTTATCTCGTGAAGAGCAAGGTCCAAAAGCGTTTGGCCGTCTAAACTCACGTGCAGTTCCGGCAAATGCGTTGTATTTCTCGGCAGTTTGTTTACTGTTGGGTGCGGCATTACAGTATTTCGTACCGAACACGGTTGAAGCCTTCACTTTAGCAACTACACTGTCGACGATTTTATTTATCTGCGTATGGCTCATGATTATCTGGAGTTATATCGTTTACTATAAAACTCGTCCTGAGTTGCATGCGAAATCAACCTTTAAACTACCGGGTGGTTTATATACCTGTTGGCTCGTGATTATCTTCTTTATCGGCATGATTTATGTCTTGTCGCTAGAAGCAGATACCATGAAAGCGCTCATGGTGAGCCCGATTTGGTTCATCATATTGATTATTGGCTATTTCGGTTTTTATAAGAAAAAGCACCATTAATTTACATTTTTAATCTGATGTAAAAACATAAAAAGCTGCTCCTGAGGGGGCAGCTTTTTTATTTGGATATGGACTTATTTTAAGTTAAAACAGACTGTTTATTAGCGTTTCGATTTGTATTAAACAGCATTCAAATTGATATGCTATTTCAGTGAAATCAATAGCCTGATCGAGCTAGAAATAAAGACAAATAAGGATTGAAAACAGCACCATCAAATTTTGCTTAAATTTAGTGCAGAATGGCAAAAAGCTCACTTGGAATTACAGGGCTTTTCTTTTATCCGCGGGTTGATCACGTTATACTCGGAAAAATCTTTTCATTAGGTACGTTTATGTATCGTTTTATGAATTATAAAATTATTGTATTAGCAAGTGCTGTGCTGCTGACCGCTTGTGGTCAGTCTGGTGCATTGCATTTACCTTCAGATGCAAATGCAGATAAGCGCGCAAAATATCTGATTTATCCAGATACGCCTGCACAGCAAAAGCAGGAAAAACAAGCGGCTCCTGTTGCAACTGAATCGGAATCTTCAAATTCTAACCCTACACCTTAATGCTTTTATAGAAAGGATACTTTCATGAGTTTCACCCGTACGAATGGGGTATTGCATGCAGAGCAATGTTCTTTACAACAGCTTGCACAGCAATATGGCACACCGCTTTATGTTTATTCAAAAGCTACTTTTGAAAAGCATTATTCAGATATGGATCGTGCATTTAGCTTTATCGACCATCAAATTTGTTTTGCGGTAAAGTCAAACTCTAATCTTGCGGTGTTAAACGTACTTGCCAAGCAGGGCGCTGGTTTTGATATCGTGACGGGTGGTGAACTCGCACGTGTGTTAAAAGCCGGTGGTGAAGCTTCTAAAATTGTATTCTCAGGTTTGGGTAAAACTGAAGCCGATATCCAAAAAGCATTGGACGTGGGTATTGCATGTTTTAACGTTGAATCTCATGCAGAGCTAGATCGAATCCAAAAAGTTGCTGCGGCAATGGGTAAGAAAGCACCGATTTCATTGCGTGTAAATCCAGATGTGGATGCTAAAACCCATCCTTATATCTCTACGGGTTTAAAAGAAAATAAATTCGGCATTCCTTCAGACAGTGTTTTTGAAACTTATGCTTATGCGGCATCATTGCCAAATCTTGAGATTATCGGGATTGATTGTCATATCGGCTCACAGTTGACTGAAACTCAGCCTTTTGTTGATGCACTTGATCGTGTCATTGTAATGATCAATCAACTGAAAGAGATGGGTATTCATCTAAAACACATCGATATTGGTGGTGGTTTAGGCGTGACTTACAAAGACGAAGTTCCGCCAACTGTTGAAGAATATGCTCAGGCAATGCGTCCGGCTTTAGAAAAATTAGGCCTTAAGGTATATATGGAGCCGGGGCGTAGTATTTCTGCAAATGCAGGTGTGTTGTTAACCAAAGTTGATTTACTCAAACCGACCAATCATCGTAATTTTGCCATTATTGATGCTGCTATGAACGACTTAATCCGTCCCGCTTTATATGAAGCATGGATGGATATTCAGGAAGTAACGCCTCGTACTGATACAGAAAAGAAAGACTGGGATGTTGTTGGTGCGATTTGTGAAACCGGCGATTTCCTCGGAAAGCAACGTCAGTTGGCGATTCAAGAAAATGATGTGCTTGCAGTATTGGGTGCGGGTGCTTATGGTTTTGTCATGAGCTCAAACTACAACAGCCGCGGACGTGCTGCTGAAGTGATGGTTGACGGTGATCAGTCTCATTTGATTCGTGAGCGTGAAACCATCGAATCCTTATGGGAACGTGAACGTTTATTGCCTTAAGGAGAAATTCGAGATGTTATTAGAATTTACCAAAATGCATGGCCTTGGCAATGACTTTATGGTGGTCGATCTAATTAGCCAACGGGCTTATTTAGATACAGTGACGATTCAGCGTTTGGCTGACCGTCATTTTGGTATTGGTTTTGATCAGCTTTTGATTGTAGAGCCACCTGATTTGCCTAATGTCGATTTTAAATATCGTATTTTTAATGCAGATGGTTCGGAAGTTGAACAATGCGGAAATGGCGTACGTTGTTTTGCGCGCTTTGTGCATGAACGTAAGTTGACCAGCAAAACCAAAATCAAAGTACAAACCAAGTCAGGTATCGTAGAGCCTGAATTAGGTGTAAATGGTTGGGTGCGCGTCAATATGGGTTATCCACGCTTTTTGCCGCATGAAATTCCATTTATTGCGGAAGAGCCTGAAAACTTATACGACATTGCATTGGCGAATAATGAACAGCTCACCATTGATGTGGTGAGTATGGGTAATCCGCATGCAGTGACGATCGTTCCTGATGTTATTACCGCAGACGTTGCTAAAATTGGTCCACAAGTCGAATCGCATGAGCGTTTTCCACAGCGTGTAAATGCAGGTTTTATGCAAATTGTGGACGAGAAACATGCACGCTTACGTGTATTTGAACGTGGTGTCGGTGAAACTATGGCCTGTGGTACAGGTGCTTGTGCAGCGGCAGTATCAGGTATGCGTCGTGGTTTATTAGCCAATTCGGTCGAAATAGAGTTGGCAGGTGGTAAGCTGCAAATTGAGTGGCAAGAAGGTGGTGTGGTTTGGATGACTGGACCAACTGCAACAGTTTACGAAGGACGCTTAGATTTAAGTTACTTCCAAGGTTAAAATCAAAGCCCTGATTCATTCAGGGCTTTTTTCATAAAATAAAAAGTGAATAAAAAATTATAATTCAATTGGATTGGAATCAACATGGAACAAATAAACGAAGAAATAAAAGAAGAAATCTTAGAACAACTTTTTCATAAAGCCTTACATGAACCCGCGTATCGACCCGAATTTTTAGCTCAGTTATTGGCAGCCAATGTGTATTGTGTGGGAACAACAGGGGGACGTGATTCACGTATTGCCGAAGATTTGATCTTGGATGAAGGCGACCGTATTCAATTGAAATCATGGGAAGATGAAACATATGATTGCGTCATTCCATTTTTTACGTCCTTGGAAAAAATGCGTTTAGCAATATCTGAAGAGGAGTCGTATATCCGGCTACCAACCAAGGCATTATTTGAAATGACCTTAGGAGCAAGGCTTGTATTGAATCCACAATCACCTGATGCGACGAAGGACTTTGTACCAGAAGAAATTCAACATTTGCTGAACGGGCAGTATATTCAGCCCTCAGAAAACTATGAAGTTACGGAAGATACGGAAGTTTTAATTGGTCAGCCGGCGGAATATCCGCAGTTTATGATTGATCAATTAAGCATTTTTTTCGGCACAGAGCGTGTGGTAAAAGCTGCTTATTTAGCGCAAATGCTGAATCAAGCTCGAGATGATTCACCGACTTTGTTGATCGGATTAGATTTAGAAGCAGGATTATCTGAACAACAAATTCAAGAATTGCACAGTAAAATTGGTCGTATCACACAGGATAGTTTAAAAGAGCAATGCCCAGTGGATTTAATCCATGTCAATACGCACAGTGTGGATGGTGTAGAAGGGTATTTGCTTAATGAAACGCAAGCTTTTTACCAACGTGTTGATGGTAAGCCTAAGGGGTTCTTTGCTAGACTCTTTTCATAAAATAGATATGTAAAATCGCTTTAGTGAACGTACTGCAACGCTAAAGCACATGTTGAAATGGGAGAAGACAGATGACGATGGATCAGAGTCAACTACTGACTATGTGGTTGAAGGAACGTGAAATTCAAAATCAGTCTAAACATACATTGCAAGCGTATGAGCGTGATGTCAGTGATTTTCTCCAATTTTGTACAATACGCAACTTGCCATTGCATGATGTTGAAAAGTCAGATCTGCGTGAATTTGTTGCTTATAAAGTGGAACAGTTTCAGCTCAGTCCAAGTAGTTTACAGCGCATGTTATCTTCGATACGCCAATTTATGAAATGGGCAGAACAAGGAAATTATCTCAATTTTAATCCTGCAGATGATTTTCAGCTCAAACGCCAATCACGTCCTTTACCTGGATTGGTCGATATTGAAACCATTAAACAAATCATGGAACAGCCTGAGCCAGAAAGTGAAACTCAACGGCAGCTTTGGATACGTGATAAAGCGATTTTGGAGCTGCTATATTCAAGTGGTTTACGTTTGGCTGAAGTGCAGGGCTTAACCATTCGAGATATTGATTTTAATCGCCAACTGTTACGTATTACGGGTAAAGGGAATAAAACGCGCATTGTACCTTTTGGTTCTAAAGCCAAAGAGGCTGTGATGCATTGGTTGCAATTATATCCTGCATGGCATGGTGATTTTGTCCCAGAAGCCCAAGTTTTTATCACTCAAAAAGGTAATCCACTGGGGGTAAGACAAATAGAAAATCGAGTTAAATTTCAAGCTCGACGTGCAGGTGTAAATGTTGATTTACATCCGCACTTATTGCGTCATTGCTTCGCCAGTCATATGTTGTCCAATAGCGGTGACTTGCGTGCTGTACAAGAAATGTTGGGGCATAGTAATTTAACCACCACGCAAATTTATACCCATGTGGATTTTGATCGATTGGCACAAGTTTATGATCAGGCCCATCCACGGGCGCAGCATAAAGATTCGTAACAATTGCAAATACGACTTTGGCTCGTAGTGGTCTAAATATTGCTTAAATTTATAGGCTAGATTTCACATTTTGCATCCTAAAGTGGTCTGCTTCATAAAAGTTAAATAAGGATGTGAAAAAATATTGGTAAAATTGACCGACATTTTGAACTATTGTCGCATTATAAAAATTCAAATTATCGGGTATAAAAATTGTCCATTATTGAATTGACGTAAGTGCTGAAGTGAAATTCGCCATTTACTAAATTGCTGTACCGTTAAAAATATATAGGCCATACCATGATTTCAGATATTCAAGAAAAATATGACCAGTTAAATGGTCAGCAAAAAGAAATTTTTGCAGGATACGGCTTACGCCAAATCAAACACTTTGTCGAAATCAGTTTGCCTGAAGTAGAAGCTGTATTGCCTGAAGGTGCGCAGCTACAAGGGATTAATGCCGATGGTAAAGTTCAGGCGTTTAATGCGGCGACGGGACAATACTTTATTTGGATTTCGGATAAACAATGGCAGCTTACCAATAAAGCAACTGCGAAATTTGACAGTAAAGAAAATGTCCTCACCATTTGGCGTATTTTTGATTTGGCACAATATGAACTTATTGACCTAAGCCACATCCATCGTGACTTTTTGGAAAATCAGCCAGCCTAAACCATTGGTCAAATAAACAACTCATGGGCTATCTTCATTGGTTTTGGATGTTTAGCCCTTATATCACCCGCACCATGGCATGTTGTGATGCTTGTGAGTAGAGCGTTAAAGTGTCTACCTCGTTTGGTTTTAAGCTTTCAAATGAACATTTGAGATAAGTACGTGGACGTCATTGCAAAACTTATGATGCTAAACAAAATCTTTAAATGCAAACCCATTTCGCTGTTCAGTAATTCAATTCGTTTAATTTTGATAGCGAGAGCCTGTCAATCCAATCAATGGTTTTCCTACTTGAGCAATTGAGCTCAAAGACCTCCTAGATATTTCCCATTTAATTGCTGCAAATGTGCCGCAAATTATTATTTTTCTTTGCTTAAAATATAATGAAATACCGCATAGCTAGGTATTTGCATTCGAGGCTGTGAATAACTGCGTCACTACATTGCCAAGCTTGTAGTATCAGCCTCGTCGTTTCTAATGATTGAGTTACTCGTTGGCAGATCAATTGTTTGGTTACAAATCTTCTAACGGTAACTGGAAGCTTTGTTTGATGATTTGGCTAGGTAAATCAGTCTTTACACTAGTGATGCCATTTTTCTTGGTTAAGTGAGTAGACTGAAATTTACGGTAACTTTCTAGGTCAGGAACTACAACTTTGAGCATTGCATCGCACTCACCCAAAATAATGTAGCACTCCATGACTTGAGGAAGTTCTTTCATCGCTTCGATAAAAGTATCGATGGTTTCAGCATCTTGCCCAGTCAACCAAATACGAGAGAATAAAATCAATTGAAAGCCAATCTTTTGTGGATCGACCACGGTGGTGTAATTCTGAATCACACCTGCTTCTTCGAGTAATTTGACCCGACGTAAACAAGAAGAAGGCGAGAGTCCGATTTCCTTGGCTAAGTCATTATTTTGCATACGACCATTATTTTGAAGTGCGCGAATGATATTTTTATCAATACGATCTAGTTTAACTAGAATTGACTTAGAAGATGTCTTCATAAAATAGAATATAATTCTAAAAATAATATCTATTATAGAATATTTGATATCCTATTTTAAAGTGATTCAAACATACTAATTTTACTTTCAGGACATAGAAAGGGAAAATTGAAATGTCTGTATTTGCTTTGTTTGCCTTAACGGTGATTCCCCTTATTTTCACACCAGGACCCGATATGCTTTTTATCCTGTCACAAGTGATGGGTAAGGATGCAAAAGCAGGCATGATGGCAACAGTGGGGGTGTGTTCAGGTTACTTGGTTCACTCGATTTTAGTGGCATTGGGTATTGCTGCGATTATCGTGTCATTTCCACTACTGTTTGAAACAATCCGCTGGTTGGGGATTGCTTATCTTTTATATTTGGCAACGCATTTGCTGCGTTCAGTATTTAGCAGTAAAAAATTAAGTATTGAGAAAAAGTCAGCGTCCAACCCGATTAAAAAAGGCTTTTTTACGGCTTTACTGAACCCGAAAGGAATGTTGATATATTTTGCAATTTTGCCGCAATTTATCGATAAATCAGCGAATACCGTGAGTCAAGGTTTGATTTTGTCCTTCATTTTTATTGGGCTGATTTTTGTGGTGTATTGTAGTTTAAGTGTGGTCTTTGCACGTATTACACAAAAAACTGAAATTGATGAACGCAAACAAAAGTGGGTTGATGGTACATCAGGTGGTTTGTTGGCTCTTGCTGCGACATGGTTAATTGCCAATTAAAAACAGCAAATGTAAATAGAAATAAATGCCTTAACTAAAACCTTCGTGAAAGCGGAGGTTTTTTTATATGTGCTGAATATCGACACATATTAAGAACAAGAAAGAGAGAAAAACCCACCAATTAGCTTCGGAAAAGTGAAATTAGCGCTAAATTCATTATGCTTCTATCTTAAATGACAAGTTTAGATATGTTGCCGAATGTGTAGAGGGAAAGCTCTATTTCAGAAAGATTGATCGAAAATTGATATTAAATCAGATCTTTTGATGAGCTAAATCAAGTAAAAAAATAATAAAAATCAATGCTTAAAAAATAACTGAATAATGCGTTTTTTTGGATAACTGAAGCATTCTTTAAAAAATGTGAACGATAAGTTCAAGGAAATTACGCTTTTTTACAGGTCTTTCGATAATTGTGACTTGACCGAAATGCCGTACACATTGCAAGATAGGGCACCTAAAAAATTTAAAGTGAAGAGTTAATATAACTTTTCTCAACATTTACATTTGCTAAAACAGCCGAGGATTACATGAAGGCTCTTGTTGCTGTAAAACGTGTGGTTGATGCCAACGTTAAAGTTCGCGTTAAGCCGGACAACAGTGGTGTTGACTTAACGAACGTTAAAATGTCAATTAACCCATTCTGTGAAATCGCAGTGGAAGAAGCGGTTCGTTTAAAAGAAAAAGGAACTGTTTCAGAAATCGTTGTTGTTTCTATTGGTCCTAAAGAAGCTCAAGAACAAATCCGTTCTTCTATGGCGCTTGGTGCAGACCGAGGTATCCTTGTTGAAGCTGACGACAGCCAGTTAGGTGCACTTGAAGTTGCAAAAATCCTAAAAGGTGTTGTAGACGCTGAACAACCTCAATTGATCCTTCTTGGTAAACAAGCAATTGATGACGACTCTAACCAAGTTGGTCAGATGCTTGGTGCGCTTTTAGGTGCTGGCCAAGGTACTTTCGCTTCAGAAGTTAAAGTTGAAGGCGACAAAGTACAAGTGACTCGTGAAATCGACGGTGGTTTACAAACTGTTGAACTTGCACTTCCTGCAATTATCACCACTGACTTGCGTTTGAATGAGCCACGTTATGCTGCTCTTCCAAACATTATGAAAGCGCGTAAAAAGCCGCTTGATATTAAGTCACCTGCTGATTATGGCGTTTCACCTGCAACTAAGCTTAAAACTGTTAAAGTTGAAGCTCCTGCAGAACGTAAAGCGGGCGTACAAGTGAAGTCTGTAGACGAGCTTGTAGATAAATTGAAAAACGAAGCGAAAGTGATCTAATACAGAAGGATAAAAATCATGAGTATTTTAGTTATCGCTGAGCACGACAACAAAGCACTAAATGGTGCAACTCTTAACGTTGTTGCTGCAGCGCAAAAAATCGGTGGTGATATCACTGTATTAGTAGCTGGTTCAGGCGCTCAAGCAGTTGCAGACCAAGCAGCTAAAGTTGCGGGTGTAAGCAAAGTATTACTTGCTGACGACGCTGCTTATGCTAATCAATTGGCTGAAAACGTTGCTAAATTAGTTTCTTCTATCGGTGCGGGTTACACTCACATCCTTGCTGCTTCTACGACAACGGGCAAAAACGTACTTCCACGTGCTGCTGCGCTACTTGACGTAAGCATGATCACTGACATCATTGCTGTTGAAGGTCCTAAAACTTTCAAACGTCCAATCTATGCAGGCAACGCGATTGCAACTGTAGAGTCTGGCGAGTCTGTTGTAGTTGCGACTGTTCGTGGTACTGCATTTGATGCTGTTGCAAGCGAAGGCGGCTCTGCTGCAGTTGAAGCTGTTGCATCTACTGGTGATGCTGGTATTTCTAAGTTTGTTTCTGAAGAAATCGTGAAATCTGAACGTCCAGAATTAACAGCTGCGCGTATTGTTGTTTCAGGCGGTCGTGGTGTTGGTTCAGGTGAAAACTATCACACTGTTCTTGATCCATTAGCGGACAAGCTTGGTGCTGCGCAAGGCGCATCTCGTGCAGCAGTTGATGCTGGTTTCGTACCAAACGATATGCAAGTGGGTCAAACAGGTAAAATCGTTGCTCCTGACTTGTACATCGCTGTAGGTATCTCTGGTGCGATTCAGCACTTGGCAGGTATGAAAGAATCTAAAGTGATCGTTGCGATCAACAAAGATGAAGAAGCGCCAATTAACTCAGTAGCTGACTACTGGTTAGTGGGTGATTTGAATACTGTTGTTCCAGAATTAGTATCTAAAATCTAATTTCTGAACGCAGTTCAAAACGCTCCTAAGCTTATGGTTTAGGGGCGTTTTTGTTGTTTGAAGAATTAGTAGGTCTTCTTGGTTATGTTTAATCGATTAATTATACGTAAATGTACATATATAAATTGCACTTAGATGTTTCATGCTTATGAGGGTAGTGGATTCTTAGTTTTGTAGTTCAAAATTCATATAGTGTTTCTTATTATTGGTATTAGACACTACTGTAGCGCAAGCTATTTGTACGTTAAAACTTAAATGGTAAGTAAGCAGGCGCAATCGCTTGGTAATAGGATGGAGATTAATAAATTATAAAAAATACAAAGATTTAAAATAAAATAATAAAAATTTATCCTTCAAGTTTGAATCTTAAACTTAAAGCAAGCTTAAAGAATTGTATATTTTGTGTTAACATTGCTTTTTTATTGAACTTGCCCTTTAGGCGGAGTCTCCCTTTGAAATTTGATTTTCAGTTACCAATCAGTGTATTGGTGCTGATGATCTGTTGTTTACTTTTTCCTGTTTTACAAAGTATCTCTTTTCCTTTATTTGATGGAATGACTGTTACAGCAGTTGAATCGGTCCAAGCATTGTTATTGCTGTTTTTTGCGATTTTTACTTTTTTCTATATTCGACCACTTGAAATGCAAGATGGAAAGAAACAATTTTGGTTGTGGGCTGTTGCATGGTGGTTGTTGCTATTTGGTCGTAGTATTAGTTGGGGGCGTGACTATTTTCCTGATGTGCCTAAACCGTATTTTCGTTTAATTTCGGTATTCATGATTGCACCCTGTCGTCTTTATGCTGTTTTCGCCTTATTTACGCCAAGAAATCGCACGTAACTTAAAAACCTTGGCTTTGCCAATTTGGCCATTCGGCTTGGTGATATTGGGCTTATTTATTTCTGATGCAGTTGAGCATAGTCGAAGTCTTAGTTTTTTATTTTTGTACGATTTGGCTTATAAAGATTTCATCGAAGAAGTTTATGAATTTCCGCTTATTTTTGGTTTGTTTCTAACAGCATACCCATGGTTGCAGCATGATCATGTGCCTCAAGAATTAGAGGTCATGCAATATCATAAAGAGTGATTTTTATCACATTTATGGGTCTAAATTTGAAGCTTCGAAAAGAAATATTTTGAACATTAAACAACCTCTATTCGTAGAGGTTTTTTTCACAGCAAATAAAATCAAAATGCTTAAAATAAATACAAAAAATCATGGTTCTAGTGCAAGATGATTGGCACAAAAATCAGGGTTTTTATGCTATACTGTCCGACTTGATTTTTGATATTGGTTCAGTATTTTTTGAACTAATTTTTACAGATTTACGATATATAAATGCGGGCAGAATTCTGCTTGTATAACAAGGAGTATGCATGAGCGTATCGGAAATTAGACCGATTGCCATTGAGGATGAACTGAAGAGCTCATATCTCGATTATGCAATGAGCGTGATTGTGTCACGTGCGTTGCCAGATGTCCGAGATGGTCTCAAACCTGTTCACCGTCGTGTGCTTTTTGCAATGCACGAATTGGGCAATGACTACAACAAAGCTTACAAAAAGTCTGCCCGTGTAGTCGGTGACGTCATCGGTAAATATCACCCACATGGTGACTTAGCTGTATACGAAACCATTGTTCGTATGGCTCAAGATTTCAGTTTACGCTATCAATTGGTTGATGGTCAGGGTAACTTCGGTTCTGTCGATGGTGACAGTGCAGCAGCAATGCGTTATACCGAAGTTCGTATGCGTAAATTGACCCACGAACTTTTAGCGGATCTTGAGAAAGATACCGTAGAGTGGGAAGACAACTACGACGGTTCTGAACGTATTCCACAAGTCATGCCAACACGTGTGCCTAACTTGTTGATTAACGGTGTAGCTGGTATTGCTGTAGGTATGGCAACCAACATGGCTCCGCATAATATGACAGAAGTCATTAATGCATGTCTTGCTTATGCCAACGATCCGCACATCAGCATTGAAGGGTTAATGGAACACATTTCTGGTCCAGACTTCCCTACAGGCGGCATCATTTACGGTAAATCAGGCATTGTCGATGCATACCGTACTGGTAAAGGCCGTTTGCATATCCGTGGTAAATATCACATTGAAGAAGACCAAAAATCGGGCCGCAGCACGATTATCTTCACTGAAATTCCTTATCAAGTTAACAAAGCAAAAACCATTGAGCGTATTGCTGAGTTGGTCAAAGAGAAAAAACTTGAAGGTATTTCTGAACTTCGTGATGAATCAGATAAAGAAGGGATGCGTATTGCAATTGACTTAAAGCGTGGTGAAAACGCTGAAGTGATTGTAAATAACCTATTCCAAAATACCCAATTAGAAAATTCATTCAGCATTAACATGGTCTGCCTCGATAATGGTCAGCCTAAGTTAATGAACTTGAAAGATATTATTGCAGCGTTTATCCGTCACCGTCAGGAAGTGGTTACACGCCGTACCATGTTCGAACTGCGTAAAGCACGTGAACGTGGACATATCTTAGAAGGTTTGACGGTTGCACTCGCAAATATCGATGCGATCATTGAAACCATCAAAACATCTGCAAACCCTAGCGAAGCACGTGAACGTTTACAAGCGGGCGAGTGGGCAGGTGGTGGTGTTGTTGCCTTGCTTGAAAAAGCAGGCGCGGTATCTGTCCGTCCAGATGAAATTGAAGGCGAAGATCCAGCACGCCCATTTGGTTTAACTGGTGATATTTATCGTCTGTCTCCAACCCAAGTAGGTGCGATCTTAGAACTTCGTTTACATCGCTTAACCGGTCTAGAACAAGACAAGTTACAAGCTGAATATACAGAAATTCTTGGTCAAATTGCTGAATATACTGCAATTTTGAACGATTTCAACTTGTTGATGAACGTGATTAAAGAAGAATTGGCTTTAATCCTTCAACAATATGGCGATGCACGTCGTACCGATATCGTGGAATCACGTATCGACTTCTCTCGTGAAGATTTAATCCCTGAAGAGCAAATGGTACTGACTGTTTCTAAATCAGGCTATGCAAAAACTCAACCATTGTCAGACTACGCTGCACAGCGTCGTGGTGGACGTGGTAAGTCTGCAACTTCAATGAAAGAAGACGATTACATCCAGCATTTGATCGTGACTTCAAACCACGCAACAGTGCTTTGCTTTACCAATGTAGGTAAAGTTTATCGTCTGAAAGTGTATGAAGTGCCTCAAGCATCTCGTGGTGCGAAAGGTCGTCCGATGGTGAACTTATTGCCATTAGATGAAAACGAAACCATCACCGCTATTTTACCAGTGGTCGATGCGCCGAAGAAATTTAAAGAACGTTTGGCTGACTTTAAAGTATTTATAAAAGCCAATAGTGCACAGTTACAAACCAATGAAGTGATTAATAGTCATTTTGCGGGCTTAGAAGCTGCACTTGCTGAGACTGAAGATGGTGCAGATGATTTATCTGACGCACTTCGTATTCAGTTGAAACAATTGGGTCTAGAGTTATCTACGACTGATCTTGATGATGAAATCATCAATGACTTTGCACAGCAAGCGGAAGCCGTTCGTAAAAACTTCTACGTATTTATGGCAACAGAATACGGTACGATTAAACGTGTTGAGTTAGAACAATTCTCGAATGTTCGTTCAAACGGTCTACGCGCGATTGAACTCAATGGTGATGACACCTTAATCGGTGTTGCCATTACCGACGGCGAACAACAAATCATGTTGTTCTCAAACGAAGGTAAAGCCATTCGTTTTGCAGAAACTGACGTGCGTTCAATGGGTCGTTCTGCCAAAGGTGTTCGTGGTATGCGCGTGACCATTGGTGCAGCAGCTCAAGCTGAAGACGCTGAAGATGCGGATGTAGAGTCTGATGATGAAGATACCTCTGATTCAGCTCTCATTAGCCGTATAGTGTCATTGGTAGTTGTTCCGGAAACTGGTGAAGTACTTTGTGCTTCAGCTAATGGTTATGGTAAGCGTACACCAGTGGATGACTTCCCAACCAAGAAACGTGGCGGTAAAGGTGTTATTGCAATCAAAACATCTGAACGTAACGGTGAACTCGTTGGTGCGGTGGCGATTGATGCGTCTAAAGAGCTAATGTTAATTTCTGATGGCGGTACGTTGGTGCGTACACGTGCGTCTGAAGTAGCACAAACAGGTCGTAATGCTCAAGGTGTTCGTTTGATTCGTTTAGGTGAAAGTGAAATCTTAGTCGGTGTTGTGGCGATCGAAGCAGTTGAAGAAGACGAAACTTTTGAAGAAGTGGAAGCAATCGAAACTGAGCAGCTTGTAGATGACTCAACAATTATTGATCAAAATGACAATGAATCAGATCTCAATGAGCCTGAAGAAGACTAATTGAAGATTGAGAAAAGAGGGCGCTACGGCGTCCTTTTTTATAGACAGATAATTTTAGATTGATGAGTACAATATGAAATTAAAATATTTTGCAATGGCTTCACTTATTGGGCTTGGCGGCTGTGACCAAATTGGTCAAAAAGCCTTAAATGCAATCCCAGACCCAAGTGCTGAACAGACTGAAGTTGCCCAAGCTGCCTATGATCAGTTGCGTGAAGGCAATTTTGAAAAGCTGTACACCTACTTTGAACCAGAACTCAAAGCCAAGTTTGAACAGAATGAAAAAGAGCTGCGTAAATTTGCACGAGGTATTCCGAAACAAGATTACTCACGCAAAAATATAGTGGCTAAGCACATTGAAAAATCGACTGAAAAACCGTCTTTATATACGGTCACTTATGAGTACGGTTATACCAATAAAAACCTTGTACAGTATGATGTAAGTTTTGATAAACCTGCAGGAAGTAACAAAATTCGAGATTTTAATATTTCAGTTTTTGGCGAAAAAAATAAATAAAGTTTGGTAAAAAATAAAACAAAGCTGTAAAAAAGGACGCCGAAGCGTCCTTTTTTATGTCATTAAATTAAGCGGCATCTTTTAGATTAGCGGCATAATTTTTTTGTTTTTCAGTATCAAATTGGCCTTCCCATTTACTGATCACCAGTACAGCAAGCGCGTTACCAATCACATTCAGTACAGTACGTGCCATATCTAAAATACGGTCAATACCTGCAATAAATGCCAGACCTTCAAGAGGAATACCGACGCTGCCGAGAGTCGCTAGCAAGACCACGAAAGAAACGCCAGGTACACCTGCAATCCCTTTAGACGTAATCATCAAGGTCAGTACTAGAATCACTTGTTGGGTGATTGTCAGATCGATCCCGTAAAGCTGAGCAATAAAGATAGCTGCAATACTTTGATATAGGGTCGAACCATCGAGGTTAAATGAATAGCCAATTGGAATCACGAAACTGGTAATCGGTTTCGGAGCACCATAAGCTTCCATTTTTTCCATAATACGGGGTAGGACAGTTTCAGAACTTGCAGTTGAATACGCGAGAATCAATTCATCTTTTAAGATCTTGATAATGGCCCAAACACTGAAGCCACAGAATTTAGCAACTGCACCTAATACAATGAAAATAAAGAAGAAGATTGCACCATAAACTAAAACTGCGAGTTTAAGCAGTGGCACAAGAGAGCTGAAGCCGAAATTCGCAACAGTCGCTGCAATCAAGCCGAATACACCAATAGGTGCAAACATCATGATCATGTGCGTAACTTTAAACATCGTTTCAGAAACAGCGGTCAACACTTTAATTAAAGGTTGTTTTACTTCCTGATCAAGCGCACCTAAACCTACACCAAACATCACAGAGAAAAAGATGATTGGGAGCATTTGACCACTAGTCAAAGCTGCAAAAAAGTTAGATGGAATAAGTGAAAGTATTGTTTGAATCAAACCATGAGAATGTTCACTGACTTCATGTGTTGTTTCTTGATACTTTGAAATATCGACTTGCGTCAATGCAGACATATCAATGCCGGCACCAGGTTGGAATACGTTGGCTGCAACTAAACCGACTAAAATAGCAACGGTGGTAATGATTTCAAAATAAATAATCGTTTTGAAACCTAGTTTACCTAAGTTACTACCGTGACTTGTATTGGCAATACCTAAAATAAGCATCGACACAACAAGCGGAATAACGATCATCTTAATGAGGTTAATAAAAATTGAGCCCAAAGGAGTCAAAAAGTTATTAACTAAAGCATCACGATATTCAGGAGAATAGTGTAGGAAAGCACCAACAAGTATACCTAGAATGAGAGCAATCACGATTTGCCAGGCAAGGCTCACCTTAATCTTTTTCATACATCAGCTCTTATGTCAGATTTGGGAGAAAAAAGCCCACAGTCATCCACGAACAAATGTTGCAGACAGACTGAATCCGCCATGACAAAAAGTTCTGAATAATTTGGGAGATAAATACGATAATATTTTGCAGTTTATATGAGAATACAGCCAACGATTTTGATCAAAACCAAACTGTTTGATCGATAAATTATCATTTTTAGTTGTATAAGCGATTTGATTATTAAGTTTAATTTATAGAACGAATAAAATTGAGTTATTAATGAACACTTCACAAAATCTCTGATTTGCCTAGAAAGATCGAAAAACTAATTGTGAGCCTGTATTTTTCATTTTTATATAGAAGTTTGCTTTATACTTGTGAGGCAGATAAATCAGTGAAAATTCTATAAATCACACAGATTATCCGAACTAAATTTTAACTTTATATATTTTAATAATAACCAGAGGGCTTGTACGGTGTTGAAAAAATTAGTCGTCATCATTGCTTTAATCTTACCTATAACGGCTTGTGAAAAAATCGGCGATTTCTTGATTGCAAAATTCGAATCAAGCCTACCAAGTGAGACAAGCTCACAGCGTATCAAGTCAGAAAAATTATTCGCAGCACTACACCAACCCCATCAAGACAGCTTTTTGGTATTGGTTGAAGAAAATGTTCGTGATGCGATGCTAGCAGATCCAGAGCTGTTTTCACGTATGAAAAAGCTGATTCCTGCAGGTCAACCTAGTGCTGAGGCGGAAGTAATTCAGCGAATGGCAAATACTCGGCTGGGAGAAGGTAAGACCACAACAATTGTGTATAAATATGATTATCCGCAAAAAGAACTGTATATGAGTGTGGTCTTTGCAGGTCATGATGGGAACGATAAAGTGAAAGGATTCTGGCTCGAAAACGCTGCAGAAAAAGAATCAGATGATTTGGTTACTGAGATCACCTCAGATGCAGATGATTTTGATATTCAAGTGGATGAAGCATCGACTGTCACGCCAAATGCATACAGCTAATAGATGACAGCAAGAATTTAAATTTGAGACATGATTAGATACAAAGCGGTCGAGTCTATGATGAATAGGTTTGAACGCATTTCGCTTGAGACCAGACATGTCTTACAGCACAAAAAGCTTTATCTTTTGGCAAACTTTAAACGCCAGACAGCAAGACATAAAAAAATCAGTCCAATACTTGTGAGATAAAGCAGTTTTGGGATGACGATTACTGTAGGCACACCCATCTGATTGAGTTGAAGGAACATTTGAATGCCTTGGGTCGAAGGTAATGCTTGAGCGAGTATTTGCATCCATTTAGGCATAGCTGCATGTGGCCATGCCGTTCCCGAAAGTAGAAATAGCGGAATAGAACTAAAAACGATGACATGTCCTGCACGTTCTGGCAGGTCAAGAAAAGTTGCGAGATAGAGGGTCATCGCAATAATACAACTGAAGAAGATGGGCACAGCAATGAACATGCCCCAAAAATTTCCACCGCGTGGATAATCATTCAGCCAAAAGGTAAAACCAAATAAATAGAAGCATCCCAACGTTCCAATGGTCAAAATACACAAGAAGATGCCAGCCAATTGTGTATAGCTCGGACGCCATGCTGTGTTTTGTCGATAGGTCGCAATCAGCATGCACAGACCCAATAAAATCGTCTGATGAATAATTAAGGGAGCAACCGCTGGGAAAATATAGCTGCCGTAGCCTGAAAGTGGATTAAACAATGGAATCTTATGGATAGATAAAGCTGGGCTAAAATCGGATATGTTCTGGAATTTTTCTGCATATTCGCCGAGAGCATTTTCCATCGAACTGGCTAAACCTAAGCCAATTTTTTGCGTCTTTAGAAAGTTTGCAGCACTGAGATATAAACCAATTCCACCGGTTTCACCACGGCGAATGCTATTTGAAAGATTACTCGGCAACAGTAAAATCCCGTCAGCTTGCTGACTTCGGAGCATATTTTCAGCTTCCGCAAAATTACCAGTCACAGCTCGAATTTCTACATTGGGACTATTGGCTACAGCACCAATAATCGTATTGGTGAGTATGCTTTGTTCCTCATCCACCACAATAATGGGGAGCGATTCTGCGTGTTCCGCTTGATAAGCAATGGGATAAAAAAAACTGTAAAGAAAAACAGAAAGCACTAAGGTGGTAAAAATCGAACTGTGCTTCACAATATCTTTAAAGGTTTGAATATAGTGTCTGAGCAAAGTTGATAGAAATGACACGATTTTATTCATATGCTTTGCTCCTTCAGTACTTTCCGTAAAAAGAAGCTGGCAAGAACCAAATAGAACAGACAGTAAATGATCAGGGTGACAAGCGGTGTGATTGAAATGGAGATTGGGCTACCAATGACCCATTGTTCTGTTTGTAATTTGGCATAAGGCGTATAGGGAATAATATTGGCCCAGAATTTTGTAAACATCGGCGCGTTATTCAGCGGCAATGTCACCCCTGCAAAACTCAGTGATGAGCCACCATATACCGCAATAAAACCAAAAGATTTGGTGAGATCACGTGTCGCCAAAACTACAGTAGAACTGATAAAGGCATAGGCTGTATAAAAAAACAATTGCCCGAGCAAAATGAGCAGTAATGAACCCTGAACAAACCACCCTCGAAACACGATTAGCCAGAACATCCATGCCCATGTCCAAGCGGTAAAAATGAAAACATAACTGAGATTTTTAGCGATTAAAGCTTGAAAGACAGAAGTCGGTTTCACCCATTGATTTACAGTGCCATATTTGATTTCTTGACCGACTGAAAATGCGACACAGCAACACAGTAATAAATGCAGAATCGCAGGAATCATGTACGGCTCTAAATAGAACTCATAATTTAAACCTGGATTATATAAAGGTGAAATTTTGACATTGGGTGTCGGTGCATCGAGGTAGGGAATTGTATTTTCTAAATACTGATGACCACTAAAATCGGCCATGGCTTGCAATGTACTTAGCAGCATGGCTGATGAAATACTATTGCCGACACTAAAATAGCTTTGGTTATAGGCAATGCTGACTTCTGCATCTTTTGCTTGAACCAGTCGTTGCTCTGCACCAGCAGGAATATGAATATAGCCCCAAATTTGAGTCTGATTTAAAAGCTTTTCAGCATCATCCATACTGGGTGTAATGGTGGCTACTTTTAAGGTATGGTTCAGCTGCGCAAAATGAGTAATGTTACGGCTTAAACTGCTTTGATCTTGGTCTATGATCGCAATGGGTAAATGATCTGGTTTGCCTTGAGCAAACATATTGGTAAAGAGCAAAATCACAAGGGCAGGGGCAAGTGTGACCATACACAAGTCCCATTTATGCTGCATCAAATAGCGAAACTCACGCAGAATGCCCCTAAACATTATTTACGCTCTTCAATTTTAAACAAAACGCTCATACCCACTTTTAAGTCAGCAATCGGCTGAGCGGGTTTCAGTTGGACTTTAAAACTACGAATATCATAGCCGCCCGTTTGCCGCGTGGTTTTAATCGTTGCAAATTCACCTTCGGCTTCGATGTGATCAATTTTAAAATCGGCAGATTTGTTTAGCGCCGGTATAAATCCTTGCATGGTCTTGAGTTGATACACTTGAGCATACTGGTCTTCACGGACATTTAAGCTAATCCACAAGCTATCATCTTGAATCAGACTCACTACGGGCACACCCATCGCAACTAATTCTGAAACTTTGCCATAGGTTTTTGAAATGGTGCCATTGGAGGGTGCAAACAATTTGGTTTCAGCCTCAAGTGCATTGGCTTCAGCCAACGCGGCTTGCGCAATCTTGACTTGGGCATCTGCCGAGCTTTGTTGTTGCGGTGTACTGCCACGTTTTGCACGCGCATATTGTTGATAAGACGCTTCTGTCATTTGTGCAGCAGACACTGCGGCAGCTTGCATTTCATCACGGCGTTGTCGTGAAATGACACCTTCTTTATAGAGGTTTTGACCACGTTGGTAGGTGGTTTGCGCCAATTGTTGCTGTGCTTTTAGACTTTGCCAATTGGCATATAAACTATCAATATTTTCTTGTTGAGAGCCACGTTCAGCTGTGGATTGCAGTGCTTGCGCAGATTGGAGAGCAGCTAAAGCCTGTTGTTTCTTTGCATCGACTTCGGGGCTGGTTAAACGAACCAGTGCTTGACCTGCTTGTACTTTTTCACCGTCATGCACATATATTTCTTCGATACGGCTGGGTACTTTGGTACTAATGTGAATGGTTTCAGCCTCCACTCGACCTTGTAATTCAACCTGCTTGGGCTGATAACTTTTCCATAAGCCAAATGCAATCAATGCCAAAAGTAGTATCAATATAATACCAACGGCAATTTTTATCAGTATAGATTTCTTATGTTGGTCTTTTGTTGGGGAGAAAGAGTGGTCTTGCTCTAGAGACGTTGAATTAACAGATTCTGTCGGCTTTTTATCCATCGCGATTTCGTCTTGCGTACTACTGTTTTCCATAACAGGCTTTGGTACAACCGTATCATTTGTTGATGTAACAGATGATTTATCCTCAGTTGAGGTGTCTTTTGGTTGATCAGTTGAATCCTGATTCATGTGCATTTCCCCAGTCTAAGTTTAATGGATGTAATCGGTGTGTGATTGATTGATATAGCTTTGGAACTGGTCAATGCTCCCGTGACTTTGTAGCAATGTTGCAAGTGACATCACGTATTTATAAGCATTGAGTGCCATTTCACTTTGTAGCCCGCTCAGTGCATTTTGTGCATCAATCACTTGTGTGGCTGTTCCCATATCTTCTTTAAATGAAAGCTGTTGAATTCTTAAATTTTCTTGAGCAGCTTTTAGGTTTTGCTGCAACAACAGGTGACTTTGTTGAGCGCTGGTGACTTCATTAAATGAGCTATAAATCAGGCTTTCAATTTCTTGTTTGGTACGCTCAGTCATTAACTCAGATGCATAGCGTTGAAGTTCAGCAGCTTGTACGGATTTGTTTTTATCAATACCTGAAAATAAGTTGTAGCGAGCGGCAACACCAACGATCCAGTTTTGTTTATCGTCGAGACTATATTCACCAAAGGCAAAGACGTTGGGTTTTTTTGCTGCGCTTTGGGCTTTCACATTAGCACCAGCCAATTGACTGTCCAATTGCATTTTACGCACCAAACTAGACTGATCCTGATAACTTTTTAGTAAGGCGGTTATATTTTGATTGTGTTGCTGATTGATAAATAATGGCGTTGTAAGATCAGTAATTTGGCTGCTTTGCATTAAGTTGTTTAACTTAAATAAGCTAGAGCGGAGATTCGCTTCAGTATTTTGAAAAGTTCTGAGTGCATTATTCTTCGCCACTTCAAATTGCATACGCTGGCCTTTGCTAATAAAACCCTGTTGTTCCATTTTGAGCGCATTGGCATAGTGTTGTTGCATCGCATTTAAATTGAAGCGGCTGCTTTCGACTAATTTTTTTTGTAATTGAGCATTGAAGTAGGCTTGGATTAATTCAAAACGTTGCACATCTTGTTGTTGTTCACTGCTTATCGCGCTGCGTTTGGCTTGGATATTGGCAATTTCCTTGGCGCTAGACGTTAACCCACCGGTATACAGCGGCATCATTACGGAAACGGTAGGGCGGATCACTTGATCATCTAAGACCACTTGGGAAGAATCTGGAATTAATCCGACACCATCACGGATTGGCTGTTGCAGACTGTCTTTTAATGGGTCTGCCAAATCACTCGGTAAGCTTTCATCAATTTTATTATTAATGCCATTACTCAGCGTTTGTTCTAAGTTGTTTTTTAAGGCGCCGAGAGGAATATCGAGTTCATTATGAAAGGCATAGGCACGGACGTTTAAATCCACACGAGGTAAACCAAGGCCTTTAATGGCCTGAGCTTGAAGTTCGGCAGATTGTTGTAGCGCTTGGTTGGCCTGAGTATTATACGAACTAGTGAGTAGACTTTGTTCTGCTTGGTTATAACTGATACTTTGCGCAAGTACCGTAGGGCTAAAAAAGCCACTGAAACAACCAAGGCCAAGCAGTAAACCTGAACGAAATGTATGTTTAATTTTTATAGAATAATCTGTTCGAGGTAAAGGCATAAAAATACACTCACAGCTAGGATGGGTTCATTATAGTCATTGTGATGAAGTTGGGTAAATTCACTAAGTTGTTGTATTGTTTCATATACATGTGTAAATAAATTTTATCTTCGCAGCGCACGTCATTTTCGCACATCAAGACCTTAAATTAGCATCAATTCAAGGGATAAAAAATATCAGTAAATCTAATAATTTGAATTAAGAAGAATTAATTTTGATCTTTATTGAAATTTTGACTTTAAATGTCAGACAGCATTGGAATATTTTCAGCTTTAACTACTGCAAGCACGCGTCAGATATGGTTAAATGCCATCATTTTATTGTGTTTCACTTTGAAAGGAAAACTCATGCGCGCGTACAACTTCTGTGCTGGTCCTGCTGCATTACCCACTGCCGTTTTAGAAAAAGCTCAAGCTGAAATGCTTGACTGGCAAGGCAAAGGCCTTTCGATCATGGAAATGAGCCACCGTAGTAAAGACTATGTCGCTGTGGCAGAGAAAGCAGAAGCTGATCTTCGTAAGCTGATGAATATTCCAGACAACTATAAAGTGTTATTCCTTCAAGGTGGCGCATCACTTCAATTCTCTGCGATCCCATTAAACCTATTGGGTAAAAACAGCAAAGCAGACTATATCCACACTGGTATTTGGTCTGAAAAAGCGTTGAAAGAAGCACAGCGTTATGGCGACATTAATGTTGTTGAAGCGGGTACCACCATTGACGGTAAACTTGCGATTACTGATCAAAGCACCTGGAACTTATCTGATGATGCGGCTTATGTGCATTATGCAGATAATGAAACTATTGGTGGTCTTCAGTTTGCCAACATTCCTGAAACGGACAAACCATTGGTTGCCGATTTTTCATCGAGCATTTTATCTGCACCATTAGACGTATCTAAGTTCGGTTTAATCTATGCAGGTGCTCAGAAAAATATTGGTCCTGCTGGTTTAACTTTGGTGATTATTCGTGATGATTTATTGGATCAAGCGAAAGCAGATATTCCAAGTATCTTGAAATATTCAGCTCAAGCGAAAAATGGTTCAATGGTGAATACACCTTCAACTTATGCATGGTACTTATCTGGCCTCGTTTTTGAATGGTTACTTGAGCAGGGCGGTGTAGACGCAATTTATAAAGCGAATATGGCAAAAGCTGAATTACTTTATGGTTATATTGATTCAAGCGATTTCTATGCAAATCCAATTGCAAAAGAATTCCGTTCAATCATGAACGTACCATTTACTTTGGCGAATCCAGATTTGGAAAAACAATTCTTGAAAGAAGCTGAAGAAAATCACTTGCTGAATTTAGCTGGTCACCGTTCAGTGGGTGGTATGCGTGCAAGTATTTATAATGCTGTTCCGCTAGAAGGCGTTCAAGCACTGGTTAACTTTATGGATGACTTTGCAAAACGCAACGCATAATCCTAAAGGCATAAAAAAAAACCGGCAAATGCCGGTTTTTTTATTGAATAGATTAAAAAATAAAAGTATGTAAAACGTATGCACAAATCAGCATACCTAACATAAAAAATAAGCAGGACATTGGCTCGATTTGATATCGAGATTCCATGTGATGGTCAACTTGCGATAAGTTTTCTTCTTGCACGACTTTCATAGATATTCTTTCCGATCTATTTATCGTTAATTACTATTTCTTAAACGCATTTTTAACATAATTATTTGATTAAATAAAGTACTATCTGCCATAAACTTACTAAACTATTTAGTTTATTTAAAAATAAGCAACCGAATTGCTAAATTTAGTTTCATAAATTTCCTATCTTATTTATTTATATTAGATTTTTATATTTTATCTTTTGCAGATGGATTTATATTTCGGCATTATTTTGAATTTAATATTGTGGATAAGTTATTTTAATTTAAATTTAAAAATAGAATATATTGACTGGCTTGTGGATAAAAAATATTCAATCATTTAAATATTCAGCGAATACACATGATTAGCGAGAAATAAAAAAAACCGCACTGAGGCGGTTTTTTTTATTTCTAAGTTCCTCAAAAGCAGTAGCTTATAACCATGCCTGGGTATCATCTGCAACAGCAGAACCATGAATGACATGCATAATCATCGAATGGGCGATACTGCCTTTGAAAGGAATTTCAGGTAATGCATCAAATTTAAAGAAAGCTGCATCACTGATTTCTTCTTCTTGTAATTGAAGTTCACCAGCAGCATATTCTGCTTTAAAGGCGATCATTAAATTACTTGGGAAGGGCCAAGGTTGGCTGGCTAAGTATTGAATATTTTTGACCTTTAAACCCACTTCTTCTTCAGTTTCACGACGAACCGCTTCTTCTAAAGTTTCACCGACTTCAACAAAACCCGCGATCAGTCCATACATGGCACGGACATTTTTTGCATTTTTTGCCAATAAGATTTCATCTTCACCACGGGTAATGACGGTAATGACACAAGGATTGACACGAGGGTATTGGTGATAACCGCAAGTGGGACAAACCATGGCGTATTCTGTGGCATGGACTTGAGTTGCTGTGCCGCAGTGGCTACAAAATTTATGATTACGACGCCATTCTAAGAGTTGAATAGCACGGCTGGCTTGTTCAAATTGTTGAACATTCCACAATTGTAGAAGCTGGCGAATAGGGATGAGTTGTAAGCCATCAGGAATAGGCTCATTTTCAAGTAGATCACGGGCAATCACTCGATCACCCGTGCCAATATTTAAATCACTTGCGAGTTGCTCAACTTCGGGAAGTTGAAAGTTTTCATCGACCAGCAATTGCTGTTGTTTGAAGATATACGCAAGTGATAATTTAGACATTAGGCCGCTGCTGATTTCAGTTTTTCGCTACTGTCCAATGCTACCTTAAACATGCCCTGTAAAACAGGTTGTTTGTTCTTTAAATTGTCAATCAACATATCTGCGCTTGCCAATGAATCTAATGCTTGATTCACTTCATTTGCATCAATCGCTGTTGAAGATTCAACTCGTTTCACAATGAATTGAGCTGTTGAATTCAGCGCATTTTGAGCTGCATCTGCATTGAGGAACAACATTGCACCACCAATTTCACGGAATTGAGTTGCAGTCGCTTCAAGTTGTGTCAAATCTTGGTTTTGTAAATACTGAACCAAAGATTGGCTAGCAGCATCAATTAAAACCTTGGTCTCATTTAACAGGGCAGCGTGTGCTTCATCTAAACGATCGAGTGAAATATTCATATTATTCACACGAAGTTGTAAGCGGCTAGAAGTGTGATGACGCTCAAGCACACCAATCGAGTTCATGGCAGACAAGATATTGTTCATCAACTGCTGGGCAAAGCTTTCATCTTGTAAAATCTCAGCATTACCTAATGACGCAGCTTGACGCGACAGGTCGTTATACGCTTCATTTAAGTTCAAGACTTTGAAAATATTTGCCAATTCGTTCAATTTCGCTTGAAGTTCTTGGGTTTTTTCAGGCGTCATATTTTGATAGTTAAATTCAATATCATTACGAATTTGCGTCATTTCAGTCGTAACCAATTCACCAATGGTATGCATGGTTTCGAAGTCAGGACCATATAAATGACGACTGAAAACTTGCAATTGGGTGTCGGTAAGAAGGTCTTCACCGATATTTAACTTGCCACGAATATGATGAGAAATGTCATCTTCTTGGCTAATGCTTAGACTTAAGACATTGGCTAAATCAGAAATGGATGCTTTAAAGCGCTCAGTTCCTGCAAAATATTGAGCCATATTGCGTTCAATGCTTACCAAGGTACGTAAACGAGCATCGGTAATTAAGATTTGATCAATTTGATTAAACGCAACAAAAACCAAGTTCCAGTATTGTTTGCTTGGATGTTTGTCTGAAAGACCTGCTAAATACGTACCGACCAATTTAATCGCTTGCAAATCCAGCTCAGTTTCTTCTTGTTTAATCAATTTATTCAACGCCAACTTATACAGACGGTGAACGTATTTTGATTTTTCAAGTGCAGGAGCTTGAGGTAAGTCAAAGTCAGGAGTAATACAATCGAGTAGGGACTCAATGTGTTGGCCTTCCGACGTTAGAGGTTTACCCAAAGACAGTTCTAGACGATTAAGACTGTCCAGCAGGAACTGTGGAATTTTAACTTCACGTAGGCAGATAAATTCGATATAGCGTTTCAGCATGGTTGTGCCTTCGCTCAGTGCGATGACATCTTGGGTGTTAATTTGCGCAGGATTCCCCATGATCTTGCGCATTAACTCTGCTGAATATTGAGCGATTTTTGCCAAACTTGGCATATCAACTAAAGCTAGTACTTGAGCACATTGTTCAAATTGAATCAGTGCATCATCAATCCCGAAAGGTAAAGTTTGATCTTCAACTAAGGTGCTGACTGCTGATTCGACTAACTTGATTGAGTTATCAACCTCATTTTTTATTATCAGCAAAGCCGTTGGATCAAAATGGATAGAGGTTTGGTAAGACATGTATCTGCACCTTTCCTAGATGTTTTATCTTGTTTATTAACCGCCCCTTAAGGCGGTCCATGTTTATGGTTTTACTATAGCGTATGTAAGAATTGTTTATATACAAAAAGTAACACGAAATTTAGATTTTATTTCGCAAAAAGGCAAGGTGTACCATGTTTTTCTTCAAATTGTTTGACCCATGTCTCATGGGCTTCAAGTTCATCTGCGGAAGGTAAAATCACTGGTAATTCTATTTCAACAGCGGCGCGGGTTTGCGAACCATCTTCATTTTGCGAGTGGGTCAGGGCATCGATATCAAAGGATACCTGACCACCCGTCATTGCTAGGTATACGTCAGACAGAATTTCCGCATCGAGTAAGGCACCATGGAAGGTACGGTCACGTTGTGGAATTTCGTAACGACGCACTAATGCATCGAGTGAGTTTTTCTGGCCTGGATGCTTGGCTTTGGCCATAGCCAAGGTATCGGTGACTTCGCAAACTTCAGATAAGGCCACAAAACCGGCACGTTTGAACTCCATATCAAGGAAGTTCATATCGAAGGTTGCGTTATGCGCAATGATTTCTGCGCCTTTTAGATAGTCAAATAAGACATCAGCAATTTCAGCATACAGTGGTTTGTCTTTTAGAAAGTCATCACTGATTCCGTGAATATTTTCAGATTCACCGACAGGTTTTTGCGGGTTGATATAAATATGAATTGAGCTACCGGTCAGTTTGCGGTTAATCATTTCCACCGCACCGACTTCAATAATACGGTCGCCATCTTGGAAATAGAAACCTGTGGTTTCCGTATCTAAAATTAATTGTCGTGGGCCAGATACATCGACGGTTGCTGGTGTAATGACAATCATTGGATGGATTTCAGCAGCTTGCTTAGACTGTGTAGGAGCAGCTTCATTCAACGTTGAAGCCGTGTCAGTTGCTTGTTGTTCTATCGCAATGTCATCAATTTGCTCTGCATTGATCGCCGTCTCGGCATACATTTCAAGTGGCGGAGTATTTTCTAGCTGCTGAGCAATTGAAGCTTCCTGAATTGAAGCGTCAACAATACTTTCATTTGCAATCGTAGCTTCTTCAGAGATTTCTTCTTCATCGTCGCTATCAGCAAATTCGAGTCCAAAAGGATCGTTTAACAGCCAGTCAGGTTCAGCTTTTTTTTTAGGTGCTTCAGCTGTAGTTGATGCCGCTAGTTTGATCTGTTCGAGGGTTTTTTCTGCGCCTAGATTGGCCAATTGATCGGCCATTTCATTTCCCGGATGGCCTGCATGCCCTTTAATCCAGTTCCATTCAATTTCCCGACCCTGACAAGTTGCATCCAGTAATTTCCACAGATCTGGATTTTTAACATCTTTCCAGTTTTTCTTTTTCCAACCATGAATCCACTCGGTAATGCCTTGTTTGACATAGTTAGAGTCTGTCCAAATAATCAGTTTTGCATCGGACGGACAGTGTTGAATGCCTTCAATTGCAGCAGTCAATTCCATACGGTTATTGGTGGTTTCAGCTTCGCCGCCGCAGAGTTTTTCTTCTCCAGTTTCACGGATGATATACGCCCCCCAACCCCCTAAGCCAGGGTTGCCTTTACATGCACCATCAACATAAAGCGTGATTGTTTGAGACATAAATCAAATCCGGAGAAAAACAAGCATTCAGAACCGTATATTGTATAACGCAAATGACAGAGAGAAATCCATTTCTGGCGATTTTTTTAATTTCTTGTAACATTTATACTGAAATAGCGTTAAATTAACGCCTTGTGTCTGTGTTCTGCTTCACTACAATGGCATATCTAAAAAATAAATTTTATATGAGTTGTCTGGATTTTTTTATGTATAAATCAACTGCGACTGTCTGGCAGCCTACGTTACCACAAATTTTTAAATTTACAGTCTTGGGTTCTGCACTCGCAGCTCTTGGTCTGACGGGCTGTTCTTCATCGCAAACGACTAAGCAGAACTCAGCAAGTAAACAAGTCGGCTCAAACTTTCTCGATGCCAATAGTTTAGATTCACTCGAAGATTTACTTTCTGCAACAGACATGCGTGCCGTAGAAGGCGACCGCCTTTTAGTACTAAAGCACGGTGATGTTTGGAAGCGAATGACCGTTGGTTTCAAAATGGATTTGAACCACTGGGATACGCGAATTGAAGCACAGCGTGGTTGGTTTATTTCACGTCAACCGTATATTGACCGTTTAAGTGCGCGTGCGTCCCGTTATTTATATCACACGGTTAAAGAAGCAGAACGTCGTGGTTTGCCGACTGAGTTGGCGTTATTGCCAGTGATTGAAAGTTCTTATGACCCAGCAGCAACTTCAAGTGCTGCCGCAGCAGGTTTATGGCAGTTTATTCCAAGTACTGGACGTATTTACGGCTTAAAACAAACCTCAATGTATGATGGTCGTCGTGACGTAGTTGAATCTACGCGTGCAGCTTATGAGTTTTTAGGTGCGCTACATAACCAGTTCGGTTCGTGGGAATTGGCTTTGGCTTCTTATAATGCAGGGCCGGGGCGTATTCAACAAGCGATTAACCGTAACCGTGCAGCAGGTTTGCCAACCGATTATTGGTCGTTAAAACTGCCACAAGAAACCATGAACTATGTCCCACGTTTCTTGGCTGTTGCTCAAATTATTAAAAATCCAAGTGCTTATGGCGTAAGTTTACCGCCAATTGCTAACCGTCCACATTTTCGTGAAGTGGCTGTAGGGCCTGCAAATTTAAATGAAATTGCATCTATTACTGGTTTAAGTCGTGCAGAACTTTATGCACTAAACCCGGGTCATCGTGGCGATGTGATTGATAGCAGCAGCCCAATGCGGATTTTAATTCCTGCGGATGTGAGTCCATCAGTCGATGCACGTTTGAAAAAATTACAATCAGGTGGTTCATCAGGTTATTGGGCAAGTAATTCAACTTATAACTTACCAAAAAATAATGTTGAAATAACACCGTCACGTGTTACTCCGCCGGAATTAAATAGTAAAACTATTCAGCCCGCTAAAGTGACGCCACCTACGCTGACCACACAGCCGACAGTGACAGCTTCTGCCAAACCACCTGTAGTCGCTGCAACGGTAACGCCAAGTATTCCGTCAGGAACGAAAGGCAAAACACCAATGGGATCATCTGCTTTAGCTGCATTTGCATCGAATAGTGATATTCCAAGTGCGCCGCGTATACCAGTCGCTGTAACACCTTCGACTCCTGTGAAAGCCGTGTCTGTCGAGCCACCACTCAGCGCAAATGAGCGTGAGCAAATCATGGCGGCTATTAAAGCCGAAGGTGAGACCAAAACAGTTGATGAGGTGTTAAAACCAGTAGCGACCAAAGCAGAACAAGAAGAAGTCGTTCAGGAAATTAAAGCTATTGCGCCGAAGGGCACTGAAATTGTCGATCCTTATGATGGTAAGATTAAGTTGACAGCGATTCAGACCAGCCAGTCGATTGCGGATCAACAAGGTAAAGAACTGACCAAAGGTTTCTCTTACCCGAAAAGCGTGGCTGAAAATACAGGTGCTGATTCTGAAGAAGCCAAACGCAACCAAGGTAAAAATGTCATCCGTACAGATTCTGAAATTGTAGTTGTACCACCTAAAGGTAAACGCAGTACTTATACAGTTTTGGCAGGTGACACTTTAGCGTTGATCGCGATGAAAAATGGCGTGAATTGGCGTGATATTGCAGCTTGGAACCAAATTTCGCCAGATTCGACTTTGTATGTCGGTACGACCATCTATTTATATGATGCGAAACCGATTGTTCAAAATAACGAAGAGTCGAAAGCCAAGCCTATAGCAGATAGCTACGTAGTGAAAGCAAATGACAGTCTTACAGCTGTTGCGAGTCAATTTGGTTTAAGTACGAAGCAACTCGCAGACTACAATGGTTTAACCACCACGAGTGGTTTATATGTTGGGCAGAAATTATCCCTAAAAGAAACGCCTGCATCGAAAGCAAAATTGGAAGCTGATAAGAAAGCCGCTCAAGTTGTCGAAAAACCTGCAAAAGTTCAAACCAAATCCTACACGGTAAAACGTGGTGAATATCTAAAACTCATTGCAGATCGTTATGCGCTGTCAAATCAAGAGTTGGCAGATTTAACAACTGGCTTAACGGCTGGCAGTAGCTTGATGGTGGGGCAAAAAATTAATGTGCCATTACAAGCTGTAGCAGAAGTTGAGAAGCTCGAAAGCAAAGTCGTGAATCGCATTGAAAATGTCAAAGTTGATCCTGCGTATAAAGTGGAAAGCTATAAAGTGCAGCGTGGTGATACGCTTTACAGCATTGCGACGCGGTCAAAAATCAGTTTGTCAGAATTGGCGAGTCTAAATGATATGTCGGTAAATAGTGGGCTGATGGCTGGGCAAAGCATTAAAGTTCCTGCAAGTTCAACTGTTCCGGATACATATGTGGTGCAGTCTGGCGATACACTGACAGGCATTGCTAGTCGCTATGATTTAGGCATGGACTATGTCGCAAATTTAAATGGTATAGAGCGTAGTTCTGGTCTACGCGTTGGGCAGAAATTAAAATTAACAGGTGATGTCGCACCGGTTAAAGTAGAAACCAAAGCTGAGGCGACCAAAATTGAAAGCAAAACCAATACACGAACGAATTCCGTTGATGCGACCGATATTCATGTGGTGAAATCAGGTGAAACATTGGGTGTGATTGCGAAGAAATATCATCTTCAATTACGTTATTTAGCTGAATTAAATGGCCTAAATACCAATAGTGGGATTCGTGTAGGGCAGCGTTTAAAAGTAGATGGTGAACTACCTGCTGATGTAGCTAGTAAAGCAACTGAAACCAAAAAAACGGAAGCTAAATCCTCTACGAGCAATGTGAAACCAGCAAATACTGAAAGCTATACTGTGAAATCAGGCGAGTCTTTAAATTCGATTGCTAGTCGGACAGGTTTAACTGTGGCAGCATTGGCTGAATTAAATAACTTGAACCCGCGTGCAGGACTGCGTGTCGGTCAAAATTTACAAGTCCCTAAAACTATTAGTGAATACCGTATTAAACGCGGCGATACGCTGATTGGTTTGGCAAGTCGCTATGGACTAGACACATCAAAACTCGCTGAAATGAATGATATGCAACCGTCTGCTCAGTTACGTATTGGTGACGTGATTAAAGTACCGAATTAAGCAACGACTACAGGGAGTTGTCATTGATGTTGGTGTCGTTCAAATCAGCACATCAAGCTATTGGGATGTGTGTGCTTAGTCTGTTCGGTCAAAGTGTGTGGTCTGCGATACAGACCACGCCTTATATTGCGATTCATAGCACACCCAAATATGACTCTGTCAAAGTCATGCCTTATGCCAATGCTTCTGCACCCAAAGGTGGATATTTAAGTACTTCATCAAATGGGACATTTGACAATTTAAACAGTATGAATGGTAAGGGCAGTGCGGCTGAGGGGGTAAATTATTTATTTGACTCCCTTATGGATAGCTCTTTAGATGAACCTGGCGTGCTGTATCCATTATTAGCTGAGAAGGTCACGTTCGATCCCGATCATACGAATTTTGTCATTTATCACTTAAATCCAAAAGCACGATTTAGTGATGGTTCAGAACTCACTGCTGAAGATGTTAAATTTAGTTTTGATACTTTTCAGACCAAGTCAAACCCAGGTTTACAAATGTATTTGGCAGATTTAGATAAAACCCAAGTGTTATCTAAATATGAAGTCAAAATGACCTTTAAGTCGGGTAATAACGCTGAAATGCCATTAATATTGGCGCAAATGCCGATTTATTCCAAAAAAGATTGGGCAAAAAAAGATTTTACTAAAATTACTATGCAGCCGATTTTAGGTTCTGGCCCGTATTTACTTGATCGAATTGATTCTGGCCGTAGTATTAGTTTTAAGCGCAATCCTAATTATTGGGGACGTGATTTAGTGATTAATCGCGGACGATATAATTTTGATCATTTGAAATATGTCTATTACCGAAATTTAGATGTTGCTTTTGAAGGCTTTAAGTCTGGCCAATATACTTTGCATGAGGAATTTACAGCACGAAAATGGGTGACGGAATATAAGTTTCCGTCCATCACTGCAGGAATGGTGGTGAAGTATCGTGATAAGCATGAAAATCCAATTGCAACTCAAAGTTTTGTATTTAATACGCGTCGATCGCCGTTTAATGATATTCGTTTTCGACAAGCTTTAACCTATGCTTATGATTTTGAATGGCAAAATAAAGCTCTGTTTTATGGTCAATACCAGCGCCTACAAAGCTATTTTTCAAATAGTGAGTTAGAAGCTAAAGGGGTACCCTCAGATGCTGAAATGCAAATTTTAAAACCATTGTTAACGAAATTAACCCCTTTAGAGCGTAAAGGGGTGTTATCAAACTGGAAATATCCCGTTTCGGATGCTAGTGGATTTAATCGAAATAATTTATTGACTGCTCGTCAGCTATTAATAAATGCTGGTTATCGATTTAAAAATGGTCAATTATTAGACCGACATGGTCAAGCCATTCGTATTGAATTTCTCATTCACCAAGATGGCTTACAGCGAACATTAATGCCTTTTGTGCGCAATATGAAACGTTTAGGTGTGACTGTAAACATTCGCCAAGTGGACGTGCCTCAATATATAGAACGGATGCGTTCGAAAGACTTTGATATGACAACAAATGTTATGCCACAGTCGCTCAATCCGGGTAATGAGCAAGCGCAATTTTGGGGAAGTGCATCGGCAGATCAGCCTGGCAATTACAACTATGCTGGCATTAAAAGTCCGATCATTGATGAAGTCATACAACAGGTGATTCGGGCACCAAATCGTGAACAATTGGTGGTGCGTACCAAAGTATTGGATCGATTATTAAGAGCTGGGTATTATCAAATTCCAACCTATGGTAAAGGTGAAAAATGGTTTGCGTATTGGAATATGTATCAACAGCCAAAAGTAAAACCAAAATTATCAACAGGTATTGATTATTGGTGGAGTAATGAAGCGCAATCGAAAAAAGTTGCAAACTATTTGCGCCAACAATAAATACTAATGAATGACAGGGAATGTTAAAGCAACATGGGCACATATATTTTAAAAAGATTGCTCCTGATTATTCCAACATTGTTTTTCATTTTACTGATTAACTTTGTCGTGATTCAGATTGCACCGGGAGGACCTGTTGAACAAGCCATACAGCAAGCTGAGTCCTTTCAAGGTATGGGAAACACAGGTGGTGGTGAAACTGCGACGACAGGCAGTAAATACCAAGGTGCTAAAGGCCTCAGTGAAGAAATGGTGGCAAAAATCGAGGCACAATATGGTTTCGATAAACCATTATTCGAACGTTTTTGGCTCATGTTAAAGGGCTATGTAACGCTAGATTTTGGTACCAGTTTTTTTAAAGATAAGTCTGTGACTCAGCTGCTTTGGGAAAAGCTGCCTGTATCCTTATCCCTTGGCTTATGGAGTACCTTGCTGATCTATCTGGTGTCTATTCCTTTAGGCATTAAAAAAGCCCGTCAACATGGTCTGCTATTTGATAAAAGCACGTCTATTTTATTGGCTATAGGTTACGCCATTCCTGCTTTCGCCTTCGCCATTTTACTCATTGTCTTTTTTGCAGGTGGTTCATATTTTCAGTGGTTCCCTCTACAAGGTTTAGTTTCAGAGAATTTTGGTGAGTTAAGTGTGTTTGGCAAAATTGCAGATTATTTTTGGCATATGGCGTTGCCTTTGTTTGCTATGGTAATTGGTGGTTTTGCAGGCTTAACTTATCTGACCAAATACTCTTTTATGGAAGAACTGAATAAGCAATATGTTCTTGCTGCTCGTTCTAAAGGTTTGACTGAATCACGTGTGCTGTATGGGCATGTATTTCGTAATGCAATGCTCATTGTCATTGCTGGTCTACCAGAAGCCTTGATTGGCATCTTCTTTGTGGGAAATCTATTTATTGAAATTATTTTCAATTTAGATGGCCTGGGATTGTTAGGTTTTGAAGCCATCGTGCAGCGTGATTATCCAGTGATTTTTGGCACCTTGTTTATTTTTACCTTGATGGGGCTGATCTTAAGATTAATCAGTGATGTCATGTATCAAATGATTGATCCACGAATTAATTTTGACTCACAGGGGGCAAAATAATGTCTCCGATCATGCAAGCGCGATTTCAACGTTTTAAAGACAATAAATTAGGTTTTACATGCTTTATCAGCTTTGCCTTGATTTTTATTTTGTCTCTAGCTGTCGATTTTATTGCCAATGATAAACCGCTCTTGGTCAAATACGATGATTCTTTATACGTTCCCGTATTAAAAAGTTATCCAGAAACTGCTTTCGGTGGCGTATTTGAAACTGAGGCAGATTATAAAGATCCTGTGGTACAGCAACTGATTGATGATAAAGGATGGGCTGTATGGCCACTGATTAAATTTTCCTATCAAACACCGAATTTAGAGTTGGCTGTGCCTGTGCCATCTGCACCGACTGCACAAAATTGGCTCGGTACCGATGACCAAGGGCGTGATGTGCTCGCACGTATTTTATATGGACTACGTGTGTCGCTCTTGTTTGGTTTTGCATTAACTTTTGCTTCAGCCATATTGGGCATCATGGTTGGGGCGATACAGGGCTATTATGGTGGCTGGGTAGACCTCATTGGTCAACGGATTTTAGAAGTCTGGGGCGGACTACCGATGCTATTCATGGTGATGATTTTGGTCAGCATGTTTACTCCGAGTGTGTATTGGCTCTTTGTCATTATGCTGCTGTTTGGCTGGCCCACTTTGGTCGGCTTGGTTCGTGCAGAGTTTTTGCGTGCTCGTAATTTTGATTATGTCCGTGCAGCACGGAGTCTTGGCGTTACAGATAGCACCATTATGTTTCGGCATATCTTACCAAATGCGATGAGTTCCAGTCTTTCACAGCTACCTTTCATGCTCACGGCAAATATTACGGCACTGACAGCCTTAGATTTCTTAGGTTATGGCTTACCGCCTGATGCCGCGTCCTTAGGTGAGTTATTGCTTCAAGGGAAAAACAATCTGAATGCACCATGGCTTGCCTTATCGGGGTTTTTTACCTTAGCGATCGTGCTGTCTTTATTGATTTACATTGGGGAGGCGACACGTGATGCATTCGATCCTAGACGTCAATAATCATCAAGTTAATGTACCTCCCATCGTATTAGCGGTTGAACATTTACATATTTCCCATGCAGCACAGGTCTTGGTTGAAGACCTGAATTTTAATTTGCATGCAGGTGAAACGATAGCCATTGTTGGAGAAAGCGGTTCTGGTAAATCGATTAGCAGCCTAGCTATACTCGGTTTGTTGCCAAGTGATCTGCAGGTCACAGGCAGCGTCAGCCTGAATGGACAGAATATTCTTGGACTGAGTCCTGAGCAGCATCGAAACATTCGTGGACAGAAAATTGCCATGATTTTTCAAGAGCCGATGACGGCCTTAAATCCCTTACATCGTGTGGAAAAGATTGTTGGTGAGTCATTGTTGTTACAGGGATGGTCGAAGGCAAAAACACGACAGCGCGTTATAGAATTATTAAATGATGTGGGTATTCCTGATGCTGAAGATAAGTTAAGGCGCTATCCACATGAATTATCAGGCGGGCAGCGGCAACGTGTCATGATTGCCATGGCATTGGCCTTAGATCCTGATATTTTAATCGCTGATGAGCCAACCACGGCTTTAGATGTCACTTTGCAGGTGCAAATCTTAAATTTATTAAAGTCGCTACAACAGCAGCGCAATATGGCGATGATATTAATTAGCCATGACCTGAATTTGGTCAAGCGCTATGCCGAACATGTGATTGTGATGAATCGTGGGCAAGTGGTGGAGCAAGGTGGTGTTCAGGAAATTTTTGAGCAGCCGAAGCAGGCGTATACCAAAAATTTATTAGACCATGATTTTGGTTCAGCAATACAGGTTTCGCAAACGCAGACACTTTTAGAATTACGCCAGTTAGGAGTGAAGTTCCCAGTCAAACAAGGCTTATTGAACCGCATTAAAAATTATGTCGTTGCGGTAGAAGCTTTGGATTTAACAGTGGCTGAAGGTGAGTCGATCGGTATTGTTGGTGAGAGTGGTTCAGGGAAAAGCTCTTTAGCACTGGCTATTGCTCGGCTCATAGAAAGTGATGGTGAAATTATGTTAAATCAACACGCCATCAATCAACTTTCAGAAAAACAGCTCAGACCTTTACGTCGTGAATTTCAAATCGTCTTTCAAGATCCATTCAGTAGTTTAAATCCACGGCTCAATGTAGAGCAAACCATTGGCGAAGGTCTGGCCTTACAGCATTTATCTGCAAATGAAATTGTACAGCGTATAGATGAAGCTTTGCAGAAAGTCGAATTAGCCAGCTCATTTAAGCAGCGTTATCCACATGAATTATCGGGTGGGCAACGGCAGCGAGTTGCCTTGGCGCGTGCGTTGGTATTACGTCCTAAATTATTGATACTCGATGAACCTACATCGGCACTTGATCGGACGACACAAAAAGCTATCGTGAAGCTACTACGGCGTTTGCAGCAAGAATATAATATGAGTTATTTATTTATCAGTCACGATTTACACGTGGTCAAAGCCTTGTGCCAAAAAGTGTTGGTACTGCGACATGCCAAAGTCATGGAGTTTCAAGACACTGAAGATCTATTTGCACGACCACAAACGGACTATACCCGTAAATTAATTGAAGCCAGCCAATACTAAAATCAAACTTATGGATATTTTGACAAGTGTCATTGTCAAAATATCCTTGACCTTTAGAAAATAATAATTAGAGTAAATACTCAGGACTTATTATTTCATTTTGGACATTGTCATGAGCCATTTAGCTGAAAGCTTTAAAATTCGTAATACCACATTTAAAAATCGCATCATTAAAGGTGCAATGAGTGAAGCATTGGCCAATACCGCAGGCCAACCCAATCACTTACATTTTGGATTATATGAAGCTTGGGCGAAGGGTGGTTTAGGCTGTGCCATTACGGGTAATGTCATGGTGGATTTTCGTGCTAAAAATGAGCCTGGGGTTGTTGTCGCTGAAACTGAGCGAGATTTAGCACAATTAACACAGTGGGCTGAGCTAGGCAAGAAGCACGGCATGGTGCAATTGGTTCAACTTTCACATCCGGGCCGCCAATGTCCAAAAGGTTTAAATAAAGAAACGGTTGCACCGTCTGCTGTGCCATTTAGTCCGATGTTAGCCACAACGTTTGGAACACCGCGCGAACTTCGTGAAGATGAAATTTTAGATATCATTCAGCGTTTTGCACGTGCCGCACACATTTGTGAAAAGGCAGGCTTCGAAGGCGTGCAATTGCATGGTGCGCATGGTTATTTAATTAGTCAGTTTTTGTCGCCACTGACCAATAAACGTCAAGATCAGTGGGGCGGTTCAAATGAAAATCGCATGCGCTTTTTGCTTGAAATCTATAAGGCAGTTCGCGCAGCGACGACCGATGATTTTATCATTTCGGTCAAACTGAATTCTGCTGATTTCCAACGCGGCGGAATTAGCGAAGCAGATGTGATTGAGGTCTTTAAGGCAATCGATGCCGCAGGGATTGATATGATTGAAATCTCGGGTGGTTCCTATGAAGCGCCAGCGATGGCGGGTGCTAAAGAAGAAAAACGTAAAGCCAGTACCATTGCTCGTGAAGCTTATTTCCTCGATTTTGCGGACAATATCCGTAAAGAAGTGAAATGCGCGTTAATGGTTACCGGCGGGTTTAGAACCGTGCAAGGCATGAATGCTGCACTAGACAGTGGAGCTTGTGATTTTATTGGTATTGCACGTCCTTTCGCTGTAGAAGTCGATTTGGCTGATCGTTTATTGGCGGGGCAGGATGTTCGTTACGGTGTGGACAAAATTAAAACTGGCATACCGATGATTGATAAAATGGCGATTATGGAAATTATTTGGTATGCCGCTCAGTTTAAATCGATTGGTGAAGGCAAACAGCCAAATCCTAAACTTTCACCGTTAAAAGTGTTTTTTAAATATCTTAAAGGAAATTTAACAGCGGTCATTAAAGGGCAAGTCAATTCACGTAAGTCGGCTTAATCAATCATTGAATTATTAGAATAAGGGCAATCGGCATACATCCATGTTATGGTTGCCTTTATTCATATCAATATTGCTTACAATAAAAATGTCTAAAATTTTAATATTAATAGTCATTCTTTCGGGGCTCAGTTCTGCCCTCTATGCCCAGTCCGTATTTCAGACGGGGGATATCATTTTTCATATCTCAAAGTCACAGCAAAGTTTAAGCATTCAAAAGGCCACACATTCGCCCTATAGTCACATGGGCATGATCGTAAATAAAAATAACCAAACCTGGGTGCTCGAAGCTATTCAACCTGTGCAATATACCGCTTTAAATCAATGGATCACGCGTGGGGAGAATGCTCACTATGTCGTAAAAAGGCTCAAACAACCCTTAAATGTGCCGCAGAAAACGAAGTTGGTACAACATGCAGAAAAGTACTTGGGCAAACCCTATGATATATATTTTGAATGGGATGACCGTGCAATTTACTGTTCTGAAATTGTTTGGAAAGCTTATCAGCATGCTTTAGGAATCGAACTTTCTCCATTACAACAACTGAAACAATTTGATTTAAAACAAAATGAAGTCCAGCGTCTAATGCGGCAGCGCTATGGTCAAAATATTCCGCTGAATGAGCAGGTGATTGCCCCTAAGGCCATTTATGATTCAAAACTTTTAAAAGAAATATTTAGAAATTAAGGCAATAAAAAAGCCCAAGTCGCAATGCTTGAGCTTTTTAATGAGTGATTAAAACCAACTCGAATATGGCGTCCCTACGGGGATTCGAACCCCGGTTACCGCCGTGAAAGGGCGATGTCCTAGGCCTCTAGACGATAGGGACAGTACAGAAAGCAAATTTTAAAACCGTTTATTTCAGTCTAAGTTTTTAGACTAAATAATGGCGTCCCTACGGGGATTCGAACCCCGGTTACCGCCGTGAAAGGGCGATGTCCTAGGCCTCTAGACGATAGGGACTTAATAAAATGTACTTCTGAAAATTGGCGTCCCTACGGGGATTCGAACCCCGGTTACCGCCGTGAAAGGGCGATGTCCTAGGCCTCTAGACGATAGGGACGTTTCAGAGGTGGGCGTATATTAGGGTGAAAATCGGGGGGTGTCAAACGCTTTTCTATAAATAAATTCAGTTTTTGTTGTTGAGTGCATAAAATTAAAACAATTTGCTAAAAATGTTTGAAAAATACATTATTTATGTCGGTTTTTTCAACACTTGTAAGATTGTAGCAATAACTTCTGGATGCGTTAAATATCCAGCAATATCGTGTGGGTGTTCAATCGATGTCTGAATTTGCTGGTTGATAATGGCGGGTTGAAAATCAAATGGTGCCTGACTCAGTGGAAAAGCGCTGAGAAAATCATCATGTGAATAAAAGTTTAACCAATCGCCTGAAATTGCATCAGGTCGCTGTAAAGGCTGAGGTAAGTGGGCTTGGATGACACGAAAAGCCAAAGGTGAGCCCAAGGTGATAAAGCGCTGTATGTTGAGTTCAGGATGTAACAGTAAAAAATGATACGCAATCACGCTACCTAGCGAATGTGCAATCAACAGGGTGGGTTTCGTTTGATGTAATTGCTCATGCAGACGAGTATGAACTGCCTGAATAAAATGTGGATTGGATAAATAAAGATAAGTTTCGACCAAAAATTTATGCAAAAGTGTGGCATGTAATTTTGGGAAATAATTCATTAAAACTGCAAAATCGCGTAGGACAAGATCTTTGCCAAGTGCAGTGATCGATTTGAATGATTGGCTTAATCCAATAGCATCATTGAGGGTGATGTCAGGTAGATTATTTTGTACAGCATGATGCTCAAGTACTTTTGGTGATTTTTCTGGGAGTTCAGTGCGATGGATAAACGGAAAATGTGGCCACGTTTGAGGTGTCAAGGTGCTGGCTTGAAGCATATTCTGCAAATGATAACGCGTGAGTAAGTCTCCATAAAAAGGCATGCGCATATGGTGCTGTATATACGATAAAAAAGTCTCTTGATGGCTTTGCTTTAAGCCTTGAGACAACAGTGCAAGCCAATGCTGTTCGAGCGTACGTGCAGTTTGTTGTTGTTGATTCATGCCATGGATAAAGATGATCTGCATATTGCACCTCATCGACGGACCAGTTTTTATTCTACTTTTATTAAAATATAGCCATAAAAAAAGAGCAACCGAAGTTACTCTTTTATCGTGTTTGGTATGACAACGCAGATCAATCTTTGTTGTGATACAAGGTGTAGTAGCTGATATAACACGCCACAATGAAGATCATACAGCAGATAAAGCCAGTCAACATTTCTGGGTCAAAGACCATACTAATACAGGTAATAAGACAGAATACAAAACCGAGTATTGGTACGATTGGGAAGAGTGGTGCAGCAAAAGCTAAATCTTTTGCAGTTTTGCCTTCTTTATACCACTGACGACGGAAGTTGAATTGGCTTAAACAAATACTCATCCACACCACCACCATGGTAAATGCAGCAACACCTAACAAGTTTTTGAAGATGGTTTCTGGTGCAAATTGCTCAGAAAGTAAGCCCGGCATACCACCGATCATGGTCACAATCACCGCAACATAAGGAATACCACGTGAGTTCACTTTAGAGAACACCGCAGGTAATTGCTTACTATAGGACAATGACCACATCATTCGAGATGCAGCAAATAAACCAGAGTTAGCAGCAGAAAGTAGGGCTGTGATAATCACAAAGCGGATGATGTCTTCTGCATAAGGAATACCAATGTGCTGGAATACTGTTACGAAAGGTGAACTACTTACACCTTCGGCAGATAAGCCAGCTTCTTGATGGGGCAATAATGCAGTAATAACAACAATGGTACCTACAAAGAAAATCAACAAGCGGAAAATCGCCGTGTTAATGGCTTTAGGTACATTTTTCGCTGGATCTTTGGTTTCACCCGCAGCAACACCAATCAGTTCAGTACCTGAGAATGCAAAGTTCACAATCAACATTGTAGCGAAGATTGGGAACAAGCCTTCAGGGAACCAACCTTGTGCAGTGAGGTTGCTAAACAGTGGTGCAGCTTCATAGCCTCTATAGCCTAAAACACCAAAAATGGCCAATAGACCTAAAATAATAAAGGCTACAACGGTAATCACTTTGACTAAAGCTAGCCAAAATTCAGATTCAGCAAACCATTTGGTTGAAATCATATTCAAGCAGAATACAAAAGCACCAAAGATTAGGGTCCACATCCACATAGAGCTGTCTGGGAACCATTCCTGCATTAAAAGTGCAGCAGCAGTAAATTCAGTTCCTAGCGTTACTGACCATGTCAGCCAATACAGCCAAGTGATGGTATAACCCGTACCCGGTCCGATATAGCGTTTAGCATAAGCGCCAAATGAACCAGATTCAGGCATATGTACAGCGAGCTCGCCTAAGCAAAGCATCACCATATAGGCGATAATACCGCCTAAAAAATACGAAATAATGGCACCTACAGGCCCCGTTTGTGCAATGACTTCACCCGAACCAAGAAATAAACCAGTACCGATTGCGCCGCCAAGCGAAATCATCACCAGATGTCGAGTACTCATAGCGCGTTTTAACGGCGCAGAATTGCCCTGATGCGAAGCATCATTCGGAGAATGAGATGACTGCATAGAGAAAAAGGAGAATCAAATAATGAAGCGAGTAATTGTAGAGAAGAATGTAATGATGATGCAATCAATTAATATAAATTATAGATAAATAAACTTTAAGTTTGTCAGAACTGACAGAAGAATTGGCGTCCCTACGGGGATTCGAACCCCGGTTACCGCCGTGAAAGGGCGATGTCCTAGGCCTCTAGACGATAGGGACGTTTTAAGGTGCTGTCATAGTATGAATAAACATGATGTGAGTCAAAGAAAAAATTTAAATCTCAGCTCATTTGTCTGTTATTTAAACATATAAATCAACGATTAATAAATTATAGAAAAGAAAGGCTTTGAAAATAAAAAAGCGAACCCAATGGCTTTGGATTCGCTTTAAAGATTAATCATTAAATCAGCTTAATCTTGATTATGATATAACCAATAATAACCTGCATAACATGCCGCCATAAAGATCAAGCATCCAATAAAGCCTGAAAGCATTTCAGGATCTGCAGCCATACTTAAACCTGTTGCGGTACAGCAGACAAAGCCAAGGATTGGAACCAGTGGGAACCATGGTGTACGGAATTTAAGTTCTGACACGCTATGACCTTGTTTCAGCCATTGGCGACGGAAGTTAAATTGACTCCAACAAATACTCATCCACACGATCACCATAGTGAAAGCGGCAACCCCCATCAAGTTTTTGAAGATCACATCTGCGCCAAATTGTTCTGACAATAGACCTGGTAAACCACCGATCATAGTGACCAATACAGCAATATAAGGCACACCTGTTTTGCTTAATTTGCCGAAAGCACGTGGTAATTGTTTTTGTGCAGACAGTGCCCACATCATACGCGATGCAGCATATAAACCAGAGTTAGCTGTAGACAGTAAAGCTGTAATAATGACGAAACGAATTAAGTCTTCTGCATAGGGAATGCCCATCAGGTTAAATACGGAAACGAATGGGCTACTACTTAAGCCGCCATGTCCGCCGACATTTAAACCTGCATCGGTATAGGTCAACAGTGAACTGATGACGATAATAGTGCCGACAAAGAAAATGATTAAGCGCCATACCGCAGCATGAATGGCTTTAGGCACATTCTTTTCAGGGTTTTCAGTTTCACCTGCAGCGATACCAATCATCTCCGTACCATTAAAGGCAAAGTTCACGATCAATAGCGTGGCAAACAGAGGGAACAAACCATTTGGCAGCCAACCATGTTCTGTCAAATTGTGGAACATTGGAGCTGATTCATAGCCTTGGAAAGGTACGAAACCAAAGATGCAGGCAAAACCAAGGATGATGAAAATCAATACTGTTGCAACTTTCACCATGGATAACCAAAATTCTGACTCTGCAAATGCACGCGTAGAGCTTAAATTAGAAATCAGTACACCTGCAGCGAAGATCAGTGTCCATAACCAAATAGAGGTTTGTGGAAACCATTCCTGCATCAATATAGCAGTCGCAGTAAATTCTGTACCTAAGGTGGCAGACCAGCCCAACCAGTACATCCAAGACACCATATAACCGGTACCAGGGCCAATATAATTTGTCGCAAAAGCACCAAAAGAGCCAGAAACAGGTAAATGTACGGCAAGCTCACCCAAACAGAGCATAACCATGTAGGCGATTAGACCGCCAATAATATAGGCAAGTACAGCGCCCAAAGGCCCAGCTTGTGAAATAACTTCACCTGAACCCATAAACAAACCAGTACCAATTGCACCACCAAGTGAGAGCATCACAAGGTGTCGAGTCGTCATCGCACGTTTAAGCGATGGACTTTTACCTTCAGCAGACGAGTGTTGCGAAGGTTCAGAGGGAGATTGCATAGTGAAATGAAAATTGAATGAAAGGTATATTTTATGATTGAATGCAGTGAAATGATTGATAAATCGAATTTTTCTTATAATGTGATAATACTGATCTAAAATTTAAATCTTTAGCACTGACCATTAGATTAATGGTCAGGAGTTTGATACTCAGCTTCAGAAGTTGCAGGTACTTGAGTTTGTTCGGTTACAGGGGCTTTGTTGTCATCGCGGCTCACAATATACAGATAGAGTGCAGATGGAAATAAGATGGCTAAAACCAAGAGCAACTTTTTAAACATAGGGTATTCTTACATCAAAATAGATCAAGCTGAAGTATAAACAAAACCAGTCAGGCTGTAATTAATTAAAGTTTACGGTTTTTCTGTTCTAGATTGGATAGGATGACTTGGTAAATGTCGGGGTAGTGTTGTTTAAAGTTCCGTTGTTGCATGATTGTGATGGTTGAAGCATTTGGCTCGATACCCAGTTTTAAAATTTTTTGGGTTAAAGCGAGTTGTGGGGAGCGACCATCAAAATGTGTATTCAGTAAGTTACCATCGGTATATTTTACTGTGAGTCTAATATTAAGTAGATAATCAAAAACATTAGGCAAACCAAAACCGGCAGCTTTGTAGAGTAAATTATATGTTTCTGCACGATAGCCACGGCCGTATGTTTGATGTGTTTTTAATAATCCTAATGCATTATAAAATTCTAATTTGGCAATAATTTCTTGTTCATTAATAGAACCATCGCCATTTTTTAAAATCCTATTGATGGTGTTAAAAGTCACATCGTTTGAGCTGGGTTTGCAATCAGCAGCAATCAGTCGCTTGATATCTTGAAGTGGAAGTATAAGATGTGCTGTGTCACACATTTTTTTAACTTCTTTATTTTTCATTTTACTGCTTTGAATATTTTTATTTTCAAATTCCTGCACTATGGCTGACCAACCATATATGTTTATAAACTTATAATAACGAGATGCATCATTTGTCATCCCTTTGATCTTTTTAAAGTCGTGAATGTTTTTCACTGATGGTGCATTGGTAGAGAGATTTTGTGGTAATGGAGCATTTGCAAAGCAATGCATACTCATTAGCAGGCAGCTGGTAATAACGATGTTTTTCATGGTTTGTGTGCTTTTAATAAATTGTAAACGTCAGGATATTTGGTTGAAAAGTCATTCTGTTCCATTTGTTTATAAACGTTACTATTGGGCTCGATTCCTGCATTCAGTAGTTTTTGAACCAAACTCACAGAAGGATTACGGCCTTTGATATTGTCTAAAATTAAATTACCATCCACGCCCGTGTAATCGACACCAATACTCAGCAAATAATCAGAAACGTCTTCAAGCCCCCAGCCAATTGCTTTGGATTGCAAAGAGCTTTTTTCTTCATACGGGCCAAATTTATACGTAACGTGTGTTTGTAAAACATTTTCCGACTTATAGAGCTTTAATTTTTCAATGATTTCGTTTTGATCTATTTTGCCTTCTGCATTGGTTAATGCGCCATTAATAATCATAGAGGATGAACGGCCATTGAGTGGTTTGCAATTTGCTTTAAATAATCGTTTGGTTTGATCGGCAGTACTTAGACTCAGTGCAATTTCGCAAAGTTTTTCTTTTTCCCCTTTAGGCATTTTGCTTTTAAGGATGGTTCCATTTTCAAAATCACGAACGATTGACTCCCAACCGTATTTGCTTGCTGTTCGGTAATACTGTATTGCTTCTTCGCTCAATTTTTTTGGTTTTTTCGCTTGTATTTGAGAGTCATGATCGTTGGTTTCGGGAATATAAGATTCTTGGTCATCATTCAATGCTGTTTGATTTGTCTGATTGGCATCGTGCTCAACAGTATTTGAAAGATTTGTCGGTAGGCTGGCTTCGGGTCTAAAAATGTAGATGAAGATACCGAGACATACTATGCACAGGCCAAAGAGTAAGATTATTTTTTTCATGTTTTAGTCTATTTTAAAATGAATCAAGAGCGTTTTTAAGGCGCTCTTGATAGGGAAGATTAAAATTTAAATGTGACATCAGCAATGAACTGTCGCCCAATTTCAGATCTAAGTCTGTTGGTCGACTCACTAATACCTGGGGTGGTATAGATATTATGTCGATTGGTAATATTGTTAATGGTTAAACCGAATATTGCTTTGAGATCTTTAGCGAAATTGAAATCATAAGTGGTACGCATATCCCAACTAAATCGAGGTCTAATCGTATCTGTAGCATAGGCTTCCAACAGGACACCATCATGCTCAACTTTGTTTTTTAGTTTATACGTATCTTTATATTCAGATTTGTAGCTTAAAAAGTTATTAATCTTTAATGGTAAATTTGAAAACTCAATGTCCCAACCAAAACGAGCAGTCCAAGGCTGATTGAAATTTTCAACAGGACGTTCATTAAATTGGATGAGGCTGCCGTTAAAGATAATATCGCGATCTTCAGCAGTCGTATTACTGTTAACGTTATATGACTCAGAATAGTCTAAATAATTTTTTTCTGATTCAGTGTAATCAAAGCCAAAGTTAAACCCGTGCAGAGAGTTTTTATATACGACTGGCAGCGTATTTCTGAGTGTGAGTGTGTAAATGTCAGCTTTTGCCTTACCACTATTACTATATTCAAAATGATCGATGGTGTTGCTGGTTGTTGGATCAATAAAACGATTTTTTGTGATTTCATCTTTGCTATCACGATTCACCCATTTCAGACCAAGGTTCCAGTTTTTAACTTGGCTATTAATGGCAAACACAATTTCGTCAGCATAAGGGGTCTTTAAATTGGCACGTTGAATATTGGAATTAGCTAATATTAAATCTGATAACCCAGTTTGAGTCCAATAGTCTTCAGTTTGATTTTTTGTGCGTTTTAAATTGTATTCCAAAAATGCAAGTTGATCTTGCAGTTCAGTGGCTAAGGTATAGTTTGCATAATATCGATTCCATCCCGTAGTGAAGGACAGAAGATCATTTTTTAGCGGTTTATAGTTAAAGGCAGTACGAGGTGCAATATTTAAATTTTTCGATAAGCTATCATAATCTGCACGTAAACCTAAACGCGCTGAAAAATTATCCCAAGTCGATGTGTTTTCAATGAAGGTATGCACACGTTGTTGGTCAATATTAACTTTACCTTTTTGATAATACTTGCCATTTGTTTGATATTGGCCTTGATAGTTATTTTCATCCGTTGCTTCATCACAAAGAATATCACCTGCCGTACAGCTAATGCCTGAACTAGATGTAAAAGTCTTAGGCTGATTATACATATAGGCATCGTTAGGCCGTTCCCATGCAACTTTAGAATAGTCATAGCCCATACCAAAGCTTAATTGTTGCATGCTGTTGCCAATCTGAATGGTATCAAACGCATTTTTTAGACTATACGAAAATGTATCTTGGTGTAATTCAATATCACTACTTGTGGCACCTTCACCAGGATTGGAACTCCAGTTTTTAGTTGGTGTTTGCTTCCAAAGAATGAACCGTACCGGGTTTGTCGGAGACTCAGTATTCTGAGAGAATGTTCCGATGACCAAATTAAAATATACCCCTGAAATCAGAGAAAGAGCGGTTCAATTATTGATTGAATCTGAAAAAGACTATCCATCTAATTGGGCTGCGATCACAGCTATTGCGCCTAAGATTGGTTGTACTCCTGAAACACTTCGTGCTTGGCATCAAAAGCATTTAGATGAGCAAAATCCTATTAAAGTACAACAGATCTCTGATCAAGAAAAAATGAAGCAAATGGAACGTGAAATTAAAGAATTAAAACGTGCCAATGAAATTCTACGTAAAGCAGCCGCTTTTTTCGCCCAGGCGGAGCTCGACCGCCCACACAAATAATGGTGGATTT
>NZ_VOYW01000022.1:0-56782 GCF_013420085.1 Acinetobacter sp. YH12027 | reverse complement strand
AGACATTTAGAATATTAAGTGAACGCTATCGAAATAGACGGAAAAGATTCGGTTTACGCATTAACTTAATCGCTGCACTGGTAAACCGGATAAATTTTCAATAATGACTTTCGCAAGAGATCTAATTTTCATTTCCAGCTTCAGCATAATATTTTAATGCAGAATCTAAATTTTTATCGACATAAATTCCATTCTCATAAAAATTCCCAAGCTCATTTTTAGCATAACTACTAATATTATTTACGTTTTCTAAAGTTAATAATTTTTTATATGCTTTTTCATACTTTTTCTTTTCAAGCAGACCTTTATACTCATTCAAAATATTTTTTTCTTGCTGTTCGGATAAAATTAATGGTTCAGATGAGCTTGATGAACAAGAGCTTAAAAAAAATACTATAACTAAAGGTAAAAAATATAATCTAAAGTTCATAACTAATCCGTGAATTCAATATCACTTATTTCTTAATATTTTATAAAAGTCGTTTAAACCTAATAACAGATTAAACTTACAATATTCTAATTAATCAAATTTAAACACGTATAAAATTCGCAATATACTCTTTTAATAATAAAATAAGGGCTGATAAATCAGCCCTTATTTTCAACTACTTAATCAATTAAGACAATTGAGCAGCAGCAATTTTCTTAGTATCAACATCTTTAGAAGCGTCAGTATAGTCGCTCATTTTGTCGAAGCTTAAGTATTGGTAGATGTCAGCAGACATGCTATCAATTTGAGCTGCGTATTCTTGGTACTCAGCTGGAGTTGGTAATTTACCAAGTACAGCAGCAACAGAAGCAAGCTCAGCAGAAGCTAAGTAAACGTTCGCACCTTGACCTAGACGGTTCGGGAAGTTACGAGTAGAAGTCGATACACAAGTAGTGTTCGGAGCTACACGTGCTTGGTTACCCATACATAATGAACAACCTGGCATTTCTGTACGAGCGCCAGCTTTACCATAGATGTTATAGAAACCTTCTTCCATCAATTGACGTTCGTCCATACGAGTTGGAGGAGCCAACCATAGACGAGTAGATAAAGAACCACCAGGAACTTTGTCTAGAAGTTTACCAGCTGCACGGAAATGACCGATGTTAGTCATACATGAACCAACGAATACTTCGTCAATTTTCACGCCTTGAACGTCAGAAAGCAATTTAGCGTCATCTGGGTCATTCGGGCAGCAAAGAACTGGTTCAGTGATTGTAGAAAGGTCGATTTCGTACACTTTAGTGTATTCAGCGTCAGCATCAGCTTTAAGAAGTGATGGGTTAGCCAACCATTTTTCCATGTTCTCTACACGGCGCGCCATAGTACGAGCATCGCCATAACCTTCAGAAATCATCCATTTCAACATAGTAATGTTTGATTTAAGGTATTCAGCAACTTTCTCTTCAGAAAGCGTGATAGAACAACCAGCAGCTGAACGTTCAGCAGATGCGTCAGAAAGTTCGAACGCTTGCTCAACAGTAAGGTCCGTTTCCATTTCTGTAAGGTCGATCTCAAGGATACGACCAGAGAAGATGTTCTTCTTACCTTTTTTCTCTACAGTTAAGTCGCCTTGTTGAATCGCAACGTAAGGAATCGCATGTACTAGGTCACGTAGAGTGATACCAGGTTGCATTTTACCTTTGAACTTAACAAGAACAGACTCAGGCATGTCTAGTGGCATAACGCCAGTTGCAGCAGCAAACGCTACAAGACCAGAACCCGCTGGGAAAGAAATACCGATTGGGAAACGAGTATGTGAGTCACCGCCAGTACCTACTGTATCTGGAAGAAGCATACGGTTTAACCAAGAGTGAATAATACCGTCACCTGGACGTAGTGATACACCACCACGGTTCATGATGAAATCAGGAAGCGAGTGTTGCATTTGAACGTCAACTGGTTTTGGATACGCAGCTGTGTGACAGAAAGATTGCATAACTAGGTCAGCAGAGAAGCCTAGGCAAGCAAGATCTTTAAGTTCGTCACGAGTCATTGGACCTGTTGTATCTTGAGAACCAACAGTCGTCATCTTAGGTTCGCAGTAAGTACCTGGAAGTACACCTTGACCTTCAGGAAGACCACAAGCGCGACCAACCATTTTTTGAGCTTGAGTGAAGCCTTTACCAGTAGCTGCAGGTTGAACTGGAGTACGGAATAAAGTTGAAGGTGCAAGACCAAGAGCTTCACGAGCTTTAGTTGTTAAACCACGTCCAACGATAAGGTTGATACGGCCACCAGCACGTACTTCGTCTAGAAGAACTGGAGTTTTAAGTTCAGATTCAGCGATTTGAGCGCCGTCTTTGAACGCAGTAACTTTAGCAGCAGCGTGGTCGATTTTAAGCGTGATTTCGTCGCCCATGTTCATGTTTTGAACATCGATTTCTACTGGCAATGCACCAGCATCTTCCATTGTGTTGAAGAAAATCGGAGCGATTTTAGAACCTAAGCAGTAACCACCGTCTTTTTTGTTCGGGATGTGAGCAATTTCGTCACCGAAGAACCAAAGTACAGAGTTAGTTGCTGACTTACGGCTTGAACCAGTACCAACAACGTCACCTACGTAAGCAACTTGGTTGCCTTTCGCGATAAGGTCTTTAATTTGGTTAAGTGGACCAACTTCACCAGGAACTTCTGGGTTGATACCGTCACGTACGTTTTTAAGCATTGCGTTAGCATGTAACGGAATGTCTGGACGGCTCCACGCGTCTTGTGCAGGTGACAAGTCGTCTGTGTTCGTTTCACCAGTTACTTTGAAAACTGTAAGTTTGATTTCTTCAGGAACGTCTTTACGGCTAGTGAACCATTCAGCATCTGCCCAAGATTGCATAACTGCTTGTGCATTCGCATTACCCGCTTTTGCTTTATCAGCAACGTCGTGGAAGGCATCAAATACAAGAAGAGTTTTCTTAAGTGCGTCAGCAGCTAATTCACCAAGCTCTGCATCATCAAGAAGTGCAACTAAAGGAGCAACGTTATAACCACCAAGCATAGTACCTAGTAGGTAAACCGCACGTTCTTTAGTTACTAGTGGAGAAGTCGCTTCACCTTTTGCCAAAGCAGCTAAGAAAGCAGCTTTAACGTATGCAGCTTGGTCAACACCCGCTGGAACACGGTTTTCTAGTAAATCAACTAAAAATGCTTCTTCGCCAGCTGGTGGGTTTTTTAATAATTCAACTAATGCAGCTGTTTGAGCATCGTCAAGTGGCTTCGGTGGGACTCCGAGTGCGGCACGTTCTTCAACGTGTTGGCGGTAAGCTTCTAGCACGGTGTTATTCCTCTTTTTTAAAAAATTATTTACGCATTCCTGCTTTAAATAAAGCTACGCAAATAATATGGACTGCTAAATTTTACTAAAATTCCAGTTAAAAGTTAATGCACTACAAGTGTTTCTTCGTGATGCCCGTTATTTTATAAATAAATGATCCTCATATCGTTTATACATTAAGCAAAATCAATACTTAGAACACGCTTTTCTTGCGCATATTAACTTTTGACTAAAATTAACCATCAAAAAACAGGCAACTAAATGTTGCCTGTTTTTATCTGTATTAGATATTCCACCTTAGTGGACAGTGGTTGCAGTGATATATTGCTGAAGTTCTGCTAGATCGCCTGTAAATCTGAGGCACCATTCGTCCTGGCATGTGGTTTGATGTTGATTACTTGCAAAGCTGATATCGACCAAATAGCGTTGAGAAAATGCATCTACTTTTTGGCGTAAAGTGACTTTATCTCCAATGCTGAGCACGTAGTTCCCACCACCGATAATTGCTACGCCTTGTTCATCTTCTAGGAGTAGATCTGAGTGATGCATATAACCGATAACGTCCATATTCTACTCCTCTACTGTTTTTTTATTCTCCATTTCATTATTCATTAAAAAGACTTGCTTTTCTATATTTATGATTTAGCAAGTTGTCACAATTAGTATTTTGCCTTGCTTAGGCTATTTTTAAATCTTTAAGCATCTCATGCTCAAGATGACCCTAAGAGAAATATGCATACGCGAAATAAGTATGAACTCAATCATATGGCTAAACGACGGATAGTTGCCCCGCTGTAACTACTCGCTGATGAATACAGCCTTTAGATTTCGCTTTACGCTTTTTCTCGCATAAAAAAACCGTTCCTTAGAACGGTTTGTAATCTGGCATTTCGGTATGCGGTGTTGCGATACATTTTTCAGTAAACTCAGCACGAATTTTTTCACGTGCTTTTTCAACATCAGCATTAATCTCAGCTTGCGGCAAGGCATAAACTTCATCAATGATGTTCAGGATAAAGCCTTTGGTGGTTTCATCCTCAATCTTGCTGGCATGCTCAACTGCTTTGTCTTTTTCAATTGCATTTTGACGATCTAACATAATCGTACGTGCAGCATTACCTACACTGCGGCAGTAACCCTGCCACTGCTCTTCAGGGGTTAATGGTTTTTTCTCAGCACAGCCGACCAAAGCCACCATAACGGATAAAGCAAATAACTTTTTCATGAACTTCTCCTTACGAGGGGCAATATAAAAGATCGTAATGGATTTGTCATTTAAATTAGTCGCAGCCGAACAAACAAAAAAAGCCCTTTCGGACCTTTTTTATGCGTTTGAATTAACCGCAAGTTGCTTGAATAATCTTTTGATTGATTGGATTTACAGTGACGGTGACACGCTCTACACGATAATCCATTGTCACTGGCTGCCCAGGTTTGACTAGACGGACAATTTGAGCTTGGCTAATCGCCTTGATCTGATTTTCTGTCAATTTTGCTTGGCCAATCAACGTCTTTGCCTTATCAGCAACACATTGGGTCTGGCTACTACGGAATAATACCCACTCTTCAACCACTTGCCCGTTTGGCAGATGGCAATACCCTACCTGACCATTTGCTTCATCACGAATTTCAAGTTTACCTTTTTGCTCTACACAATATTGGCTGGCTGGATTTGCCATACCAATTTTTTCTGGTGTATTTTCAGTTTGCTGTGTTGTGCTACAACCCGCCATAAGTGCTGTCAGTGCAACTAAAATCCATATATTTTTCATCATGTCTATTTCTGAATATAAAAATTTAACTTATCAAGTTTATGGCAAATAAACGAGTTGTTTATTGCAATTTTTAGCAAGCACTCTTTTTCTGTGATTGGGTGTGATATCCAAATTGGGCAACAACACATCCATTGTTCAATAATTAGGAAATCCATGAAAGAAGAATAAAGGATTAAGCTGTATTGGGTTATGAAACCCGTTAAAAACCATTGCTGAACGTTGTCGAGGTAACAAACTAGGATAGAGATTCTATTTAATTGCTGGAATCTATAATTTGGAACTGCGTAAAAATGACTTATAAAAGAGGTCTATTAATTGAGTAAGATATAATCTTACTTCAACAAAGTTATACATAAGTTACTAACATGCTTAATATTTCAGCTCAATCTTAGATTTTTTTCGACTTAATGCTATGACCGAGATTTATCGACATCTAAACCAAAATATATTAAGGCCAATGATTTCGACAAGACTGAAGTATCTATTACGCTCACAATATTTAGTTTTGCTGCGCTAAAAAAGCTTGAATCGCCTGCTGTGCAATTTCAGCATCCTGAAAAGACTTTACGCCAGACACGCCCATTGCACCAACCAACTGCCCTTCATACATAATCGGCTCACCGCCTTCCAGCATGCCTGAAAAGGTATCCATGGTCAGAAAGCCCATTTGACCGCCTTTAATAATGTCTTCAAAAAGTTTTGAAGGACGGCGGCTAATCGCAGAACATTTGGCTTTTTCTAAGCATAGGTTTGCTGTCATTGGCGATGCACCATCCATGCGTTTCATCGCTAACAAATTGCCTGTCTCATCCGTAACCGCAATGCTGACATTAAAACCATTTTCGACTGCATAAGCATGTGCTGTGTTTAGTAAAAATTCTGCATCTGCCAAAGTTAAATAATGCTTGGTTTTCATTTAAAAATCCTTCTCTTAAAAAACTGAACTTAAAACAACAAAAAAAGCCCACAGCAGGCTGCGGGCTTTATTCTAAAGCAGAATTTACCAATTTAAATGAAAATTACTTCATTTTGGCAAAAACTTCTTTCGCCATTTCAATGGTAAATGCAATATCTTCATCGCTATGCGCGCTTGAGAAGAAACCTGCTTCAAATGCTGAAGGTGCTAAGTTTACACCGCGCTGTAACATACCGTGGAAGAAAGTACGGAAAGCATCTACATCACATTTCAGAATTGAATCAAAACCGGTGATTTCAGTTTGATCAGTGAAATAAATACCGAACATGCCGCCCACTTGCTGCGTAAAGAACGGAATGCCCGCTTCGTCTGCAGCTGCCTGTAAACCAGCAAGCAAACCTGCCAATTTTTCAGTCAAAGTTTCATAGAAGCCCGGCTGACGCAAATGTTTAAACATCTCAATACCGGCACGCATAGCCAATGGGTTACCAGACAATGTACCTGCTTGATAGACCTTGCCCAGTGGTGCAATGCATTCCATCACTTCGCGTTTACCCCCAAATGCGCCAACTGGCAGGCCAGCACCAATAATTTTACCCAACGTGGTTAAATCAGGTGTTACGCCATAATGTGCTTGCGCACCGCCAAGACCGACACGGAAACCTGTCATTACTTCATCAATGATAAAGACCGAACCATGCTCATCACACACATCGCGAATTGCTTGCAAGAAACCCTCAATCGGTTTCACCAAGTTCATGTTGCCTGCAACTGGCTCGACAATTACACCTGCAATTTCTGAACCGAATTTTGCAAAGCATTCTTTAAGCATCGCAATATCGTTATACGGCAGTGTTAAGGTATGTTTAGCGAAATCAGCTGGAACACCTGCAGAAGTCGCTTCACCCTCACCTTTAGTAAGTAGGCCAGAACCCGCTTTCACTAAAAGCGAATCTGAATGGCCATGGTAGCAGCCTTCGAATTTTACAATCTTGTCACGGCCGGTGTAGCCACGAGCAAGACGGATGGCGGTCATAGTCGCTTCAGTCCCTGAGTTGGTCATACGAACCAATTCAATAGACGGCATAATTTCGCAAATAATATCCGCCAATGTCGTTTCATGCACAGTTGGCGCACCAAAACTTAAACCATCAACAGCCGCTTCTTGAACCGCTTTAATAATGTCGGGCTGCGCATGACCTAAAATCATTGGGCCCCAAGAGCCGACATAGTCGACATAGCGTTTTCCGTCTACGTCATAGAGATATGCGCCTTGCGCTTTTTCGATAAATACCGGTGTACCGCCTACACCATTAAATGCGCGTACAGGAGAGTTTACGCCGCCAGGAATATGCTTGCTGGCTTGTTTAAATAATTGTTCTTGCTTAGCAGATAAGCTCATAAAAATTCTCTACTTATTCAATCTAAAAAATAAAATTAAGCTTGTTCAGCAAAAAGCTCAGACCATTCATAAACACGACTGCTTACAGCAGACATTGAACGACCTAATACATCACTAATCACAGCACAAAGATCAGCACCCGCTTCAATCACTTCAGCGGAGTTCTCTACAGTTAAACCACCAATTGCACAAATAGGTACATTTAGTTTCGCTTTGGCTTGTTTTAGCGTTTCTAAGCCAATATTGCCTGCTTCAGGCTTGGTTTCAGTTGCAAAAATGGCGCCAAAAGCCACATAGTTTGCACCGTCTGCAATCGCCTGCTCAGCCAGCTCTAAAGAGTTATTACAGCTTCGACCGATCAAAACATTTTTAGGTAAGCGTGCTACAGCTTCAGCAATTGAACCGTCATCTTGCCCTAAATGGACCCCCACACCATATTGAACTGCAGTTTCTAGATCGTCATTAATAACAAAAGGCACTTTGTACTGATTACACATATTTTTCATGTATTCAATTTCATAAGCCTGATCTTCCTTTGCCACTTTTTTACGGCGATATTGCAAAACAGCAACTTCATAAGTTGCCATCGCGCCTTCGAGTTTGGCTAAAAGCAATTCGATAGGATCATCATTGGTAATGAGGTATAAACCACGCATAGTTCAATCACAACTTAAAACTTTTGAATATTATAACGATTAGGTCTATGAAATGTTGCTTGGGGCATAAAATTTTAATGCTTTGCCGCTGAGAAAGTTATATTCCTTTTCACAGGACTGCTTATATAAATGTTTAATTGAATTTTCTGTAGAAAATGGCAAAAAATACCTATTTTTAGGTATAGAACAAAACTGATACAAATTATCTAATAGCGAAACAGAAGAATACAAAAAACAGCGCATAAAAACAAAACACTTGATAAGAATAAAATATGCAACCTATTAGACTTTTTGGTGCTTGGTAAGAAACGTTTTGGGGAGCGTTCAGAGCATCAAAAAGTCTAGCCTATTTTTTTTTGTGAACATTTTTGTGGTTAAATCTTTCAAACAATAGACCATTTCTAAGGCCATAAAAAAAGCCTAGAGAAGGTCACTCTAGGCTTGGAAAACTGGGGTTTATCGTCTATTTATCTTTCAGATAAACAGTGAATAAACAATATGAACATTATTAGACTAATCACTCTAAACTTACAAGTCATTTACTCAAAAAACTACACCAAAATCAATAAAAATTAAACGTTTGATTAATAAATAATTAACTATCAATCTTATCTAAATTACGGTCTTTTAAGCTTAAGTTCCCCTTCACAATATCAGACAGCATGCGCCAATCGGAAATAAAGCTGTATAAAGGCTGCTTGAAACTTGCCGGCTTATTTTTTTCAAAGAAAAAATGTCCGACCCATGCACAAGCATAGCCTGAAACCAGGCCATAAGCAAAATACTTTGGTTGTCTTTTTAAAATTGCTTTTGCAAAGAAATAGAGTCCAATACTGCTGCCGGTGGCATGTAAACGACGACTCATAATATTTCGATGTTCAGTCAAATAAAATCGATAAAATTGCGAATAGTCACGAATCGGTAACTGAAATTCGGGCTTTAAGTTTCGATTAAACTCGGGTTGTACTTGTGAATTCATGTTGTGCTCATCCTGAACTTATTTTAATCAACATAGCTTAAAATTCGTCCGCGTTAAAGACGTAAAATTTTATTTTGTTCCAATGAAAGTCGAACCATTGTGAATTATACAATTGATGGAATATCCATCTTTTAAAACTTTTCTTCGTCCAAAATCAGAGTTTTCAAATCCGTCAAGTCTTACTTCTCAACTGTTTTTCGCTACAATCGATACGCGTTTAGTTGATAGAAAATGTACGCACATTTTAGTTTTTCATTTTTATAAAAATTTAAAGATCGCTTCATGCCAGATCATGAAGTTGTGACATCAGGACAGAAAACCATGGTTGAAGTTGAATTAAAGTTCCAGATTCCAGAAGCACGTCGAACTGCATTATTAAAAGCACTCGATCCAAAAAAATCGGAACAAATTCAACTTAAAGCTAAATATTTTGATACCCCAGATCGAAAAATGGCACAGCAGCATGCAGCCTTGCGTCAGCGTTTAGAAGGAACCCGCTGGATTCAAACCCTGAAAGCTGCAGGTAAAAGCCACATTGAACGCTTTGAACATAACTTAGATTTGGGTGAAGTTGAACAAGCTCCTGCTTTAGATTTATCGGTCTATGCCAATAAAGCTGAAGTTCAATCGGTTTTAAAAACCACTTTAGGCGATCAGCAAGATACGCTACAACTTCAATTTGAAACTGACATTCTGAGAACTTATCGCGTCATAGAGTTTGAAGACGCCAAGATCGAAGTTAGCTTAGATGTCGGCTGTATCCGCAGTAACAGCACAGAAACAGAGGTTCACGAAGTTGAATTTGAACTTAAAAGTGGCTCTATTCAATCGCTTCTAGCCTTTAGTTTTGAATGGGTTAAAAAGTACCATTTGTGGTTAGACGTTCGCAGTAAAGCGGAAATTGGTAACTTGCTGGCATTGAATCAAACGGTGAGTCCAGCAGTTGAGGCTAAAGAATTTCAACTCAGTAAAAAAGACACTGCCGCAAAAAACTTACGACTTTTAATTGCACAGGAAATGCAGCACCTTCTGCCTAATATTGCCGCAATTTCTGCAGGTGTGGCTCAGGCCGAGCACATTACACAAGCTCAAAAAGCACTCCATCATTTACAATTAACCATTTCGCTGTTTAAAGATTGGAACAGCGATATCATTGAAAAATGGGCATTGCAATTAGGCGCATTTAAACAGCAGTTTGAACAATTACACCATTTTGAGCACATGCAAAATACCTTGGGTGGCTTTTTACAAAACCCAACGACTTCTGAAAATTTAACCAAAGATATTTTGTATGCCAAAGAGAAGTTAGGCAATTTGGTTAAATCGACTCAAAATGTACATCATTATCTTGAGCTTTTAATGTTTAGTTTGAAAATCGATGATGCACCGCAGCAACATGATTTTAAATGGCATGCTCAAAACACCCTGCAAAACCAATATAAAGCCCTGCAAGAGGCTTTAAATGATGCCGACATTAACAATTTTGAAAGCTTAGATGTGCTTTCTCAGCGCATACAAGAGCTTAAATTTAGCTTCCCTATTTTGACATCGATTTATGATGTAAAAAACTTGCAGAAATACAGTAAAGCGCTTAATGATGCACAAGTCGCGGCTCAGGAATACCAAGTCCTATCTTCTTCTGCACAATATATTCAGCAAACAGAGCTGGAAGCTAGCGATTGGTTTGTTCTCGGTTGGTTGACGGCAAAACAAGAGGTTTATGCAGATAAGCTATTAGACGCGACAGAACAATTCCTTGTCAGTCGAAAACTTATTAAATAAAACCTAAGGGAGATTCAATGATTCTCCCTGTTTATTTGTATCCTACATTGTCATATAGATATTCATTTGTTGATCATTCAGATTCAAAGTCGGCTATTTACAATTCATCATTTCCTTAGTTTGACTCAGTTACATTGAAATATTTTGAGAAGCTATTATTTTTGTTTTCTGGATAAAAACTTTTAAAATAAGCTATCTGAAAATTTAGATTCAGGGTGGTTTTATGTTGAAAAGTCACATACCTGTAATTCATCCCCTATTTTCATTTTCACTTATTTTTATCATTTTCCCATTACTGAGTGCTTGTAGTGAACAACATAAGCCTGTGCAAAGTACCGAATTAAGGCGCACGGCATCCTTACAAGTCGAAAAGCCGCTTTCTCCAACTCAAAACTTTGATCAGACACGACGAACCTTTAAAGTCCTGCGCAATAATAATGAGGACTATGGTGATGAGTCTTACCAAATCAAAACCGATGCTGGCACACTGAGTATTTACAGCATGAACTTGAATCCGCAACAAGGTCAGCTACTATCTAGCGTCAAGTCTGGAGAATGTCTCACCCTATCGAGTCAAAGCGACAATTTGATTGCGGTTGATGGTTATATCAGTGTGATGGAATTGGGTGACATTAAAATTCATCCCTGCAAATAAACTTCAATATAGTATTTGCATATCAGTCATTCAAAAAAACTAAGAAAATTGCCTTAAGGCTACACTGCTATTGGGGGTTTAATTCATAATCCATACTGATTTAACCTTGTGCTAATAACCCCCATGATTTCATGGCATTACTCACCATGCGTTGTAATTGTGTCAAGGCCATACCATCACGTGCTTGTATCGTCATCCCTTGCAATAAGGTCATATAAAAATCAGTCAATTGCTCTGCATGAGCCAAACTTTCAATTTCGGCATTTGCCATAGTGGCTATTTTCACATTAGGGCGTGGATTACATAATCCAAAGCATCCTTGTGCAGCGAACTAAATTCACGTTCTAAGTAATATCGTCAACATATTTAATTAACTGATGTTACGCACGTAAAAGTAATTACGCATTTTTAAAATGATTTTTAAGTCTATTCGACGGAGTCTTACATCTAGGGTTTAAATAAAGGGATTAGCCTTCGGCTGGAGGTACTTTTGTTTCGGCAAAATGAGAAGCGAAGCTTCGCAAGGAAACCATCTTGCGGAGCAATGCTCCTCACCGCAAAACTCGTTCACTAGCGTCTACTTATTCAAAGTATCGCAAAAACATTTTTAAATAGATGTAGTTCTGTCTCAAACACTTGCGGATGACGTTGCCGCGTATCGCTCTTTTATTTGAATCAAATGGCGCTTCTGATGTTACTGCGTAACATCAGTAATTAACGATATTTATTAATTAACGATATTTCCCAAAGATTTTCCACGTATTGTTATCTGCTAAAGGGTCACTATAGCTATCGCTACGGGCTTTACGTGGTTTGTCACGGGCATCCACCAATTTAAACTCGTTTTCGACACTGAGTACAATGCCATTCACATAAAAACGGGTACGGGTATAATCACTTTGCCCATGTTGAAATACATAGGTTCTGAGGTCAATAAATTCACGGTGTGCGACTAAAGCTGCAGTGTCATCGCTGTCTAGCCAATGTCGCATCGCTTGAATTTGATCTGCTTCAAACTGCCCACATTTTTCAACTAAGCTAGCAATACCACGAAAGGTTTTAGATTCTTTCGCACGTGTTTTGTTGATTCGAATACGATCCACATGAAAATAAAAAAGCGGCAGATTCAAATGACTCGGCAAATGTATTGCATCAAGGACTTCATCTTCCATAAAGGGCTGAAATAAGTCTTGAGCACGTTCAATTAAACCTGTCCACTGCGCATAATATTCGGCTACTTCAGACTGTGTACCATAATAAATGGGCAGCCCTTCTACATTGGCTAAGGTTGAGGGCGGCCAAATATTTTGTCGAAGTAATGCAATATCACTTTTCAGACTTTGCACTGCGATTGCGTCTTGCATGGGGTATTCCACTTTACTTAGGCTATTTTTTAGATTAAGTCAAAGGTTTAGTTTCTGCAAGGCTTTGCCTATAATACTGCATTAGATTTTTATGCTAGGACACATTCATGGTTCAAAAGATTGAAGCTACTGATGTAACCGAAGAAGAAGCGTTGAATGCAGCTTTCTTTGAACGTGCGGATGAATTTATTAAACAAGCCAATGAATTTTGTCGTGTTGAAAAAGGTTCTCAAGTCAAACCTGCAGAAATGCGCGGCCAAGTGAGTGCTGCCATGTTATTTGGTACTGCTCGCTTTAATACTTGGGTTGCTGCCAATGGCTTCAAAGATGGCAAAGAAATGCGTGATGCCAAAGATCAAGTGATGTCTTATATTCTTCAACAATTTCAAATGATGCTTGAAGATAATTATGATGAATATTGCGAACAGTTTGAAAACTATCTTCGCTTCCGTCATAACGAAGAATTCCATGCAAATAAGCATGATCACGACCACGATCATCAGCATTAATCAAAAGCCCTTCGGGGCTTTTTTTATACAACTTCTCTTTCACAAAGCTTTGATTTAATATTCAGTCATAACGTTGTATTTTCATCATTCAAACTATTTTTAGTGCCTTGTGTATTCGAAAATACAATGAAATACGCAAGAAATGGACATGGTTTTAAGGACAAGGATAGCAATGCAGACGCTCGATTTTGCCATCGTGGATTCACATATACATCAATGGGATCCATACAATACCCCACATGCCGCTTCACTTGCCGTGAAATTATTGGGTAAACACCCCTACTTGCTCGACAAAATGATGCGCTTAGTTAAGCCGCAAGAGTTAATTGACACGGTTGGCTTGACCAAACATGTGACGACACCGTATTTGCCTGAAAATTATAAGCAAGATGCAGGACATTATCAGGTCGATCAAATCGTACATGTAGAAGCGAGCTGGCATGACCATAAAGGCAAAGGGGTGGTTGGTGAAACCAAGTTTATTGAATCCTTAGATTTTAATGCTCAAAAAATTAAACTTGGTGCCATAGTTGGCACTGCAGACCCATGTGACAGTAGTTTTAAGAAAATTCTTAAAATGCATAAACAAGCCTCGCCGCATTTTCGTGGCATACGGAAAATGGCAGCTGTACATGAAGACCCAAAAGTTCATGCATGGACCAATGAGCCGCATCTCTATACCAATAAAAAATTTATGAAAGGTTTTGAAGCCCTCGCTCAAATGAACTTAAGTTTTGATGCATGGGTTTATTCAGACCAGATTCGTGATTTAACCGCTATAGCACGTGCTTTCCCCGAAACATCTATCGTGCTGGATCATTTTGGGACACCTGTCGGTGCCTTTGGACCCGTCGGCTCACATACAGGCTTAACCCAAACTTCACGTGACAATATCTTGTTTCGTTGGAAAGATGATTTAGCTGAACTGGCAAGTTGTCCAAACGTTTATACCAAAATGTCGGGTTTATTCATGCCTGTTTTGGGTCATCAGTTTCATAAAGAACAACGCCTTGCATCCAAACAAGAGATTTTCGATTGTGCCTTCCCGCTTATTTCGCATGCTCTACAATGCTTTGGGAAATACCGTGTGATGTTTGGCTCTAACTTCCCGATGGATAGTGTGAGTGCATCCTTGGTGAATATTATTGACGCCTTTTCAGATGCGGTCGCGAGTTATGATCCTGATGCGCTGACTTTAGTCTTCCAACAAAATGCGCGTCAGTTCTACCGCCTATAAGTTCGTTTAGATAATCTTGCAATCAAGTTATCCAATGCAGCTCAAAAAAAATCCTCCATCTGGAGGATTTTTTATTCGGTTTATTTTTGAGTAGATTTTACGGCTTGACCATATTGGTCAGACATCACTTCTACCAAATGTTCAGGTTGAATATATTTTTTGATGACAGCATCAACATCCGCTTTAGTCAAACTAGCAATGCGTTGATCACGTTTTTCACGATAGTTTAGGTCACGGCCTTTTTCTAACTGTGGAATCAACATGCTATGAATACGACGGTCATCTTCAAGTGCAGTTAAACGCTTTTTCAAAATACTGGCTTTGGCTGCTTCTACTTCCTGTTCCGTCACGCCATTTTTCAATAAGTTTTGCAACACTTTATGAACAGACTGAGAAACTTGTGCTGATTTACCCGCAGTGTAGTTTGCATCAATACTCAGTACACCTGAATTCACCCATTCATCAAAATTAATGTCTGCACTAAAACCATAAACCAGTGCATTCTTTTCACGTAACTCTTGAGCTAGACGTGAAGACAACTGTGAATCACCGAGTATGTGGCGTAATACTTGTAACGCAGGAGAATCGGTATGCTCTACACCTACAGGTAGAGTCATAATGGCTTGGTAACTACCAAACTCACGCTGTTCAGACAATGCATGCACTTTCTGTGCAGGATATGCCGTAAACGTAGACTCTAAGCGTTGATAAGGTTCGCTGGTTTTCCAATCTGCAAATTCTTTTTTCAGAATTTTTTCTATTTGCTTGGTATCAAAATCACCTGTTACCGCAATTTGTGCATGCTGTGTTTTAAAGAATTTTTGATGTAACTGCTGCACTTGATCACGTGTAGCCGACTCAATTTGTTTTTTCGCAAGTTCAGGTTCGAAGTGATAACGAATATCCCCCGGCTGATAGATCTCGACAATACGCGACAAAGTGATTGCTGCAACGGTATCTGGCTCTGTATAAGGTCGATCCAAACTCGACAAACTTTGCGCTTTGATTAAATCAAATTGTGACTGCTCAAAGGCCGGAGCTTTAATAACATCAATAACATATTGCAAAAAATCAGCAAATTTTTCTTTACGTGCAACCACCTGAATCATGAGACCATTATCATTTGCACTAACCGTTGCACCACCACCGACATCAATAATTTTATCGGCAATTTGCTGCAAACTTTGATCTTTAGATGCACGGAACATGAGATAAGCTGTCAAATCTAGCAACTCACCTTTATTCATTAAGCTTTGCGCTGTACCAAAATCCAATGCAATCGTAGCATAGGTCTTGTCGTCACGTGTTTTAGTTGGAAACAATGCATACTGAATGCCGTTTTTAAATTTAGCTCGCTGAATCTGTTTTTCTTTCTGATTTAAATATTGCTTAGACTCTGCAACATATTGCTTCACTTCAGCACGATAAACACTCGCATCTTTCAATGGCTCTTCTGCAGGTGCTTGCTGATCTAAAGTTTCAGCAGGTTTCGACGCTGCTTGTTGCTGTGCTTTCTTCTGGTCTTCAGGTGTTGGTAGAATATTTCCTGTGACACGGTATTCAGGCTTTAGAAAATCCTTATACACTTGATTCACGTCGCTTACACTCAGCTTTTGTACTTTATCTAAGTCTCTGAAATATTGAGACCAGTCCCCGTTATAAGCCACAGTATAAGAACTAAGACGCTCGCCAAGTGCTGTTGCGCTATTTTTGACATTGTCAGCCATATTTCGAGTCAAGCTTTTAACACGGTTTAGCTCGACGTCATTAAAGGCTTTATTCTGCTCTACACCTTGTGCCAGACTGGTTGCCACTTTGTTTGCATCATGACTTGGGCCATATATCGCCCCCATAAACACCAAATTAAAATCTTTATCTAACCATGTGGTGGATTGAACTGCGGTTGCTGTCCCTGTTTCCACCATGCTTTGATACAAATGCCCACTTGGCTGTAAGGTATACAACGTTGGAGATACCGCCAAAGCAGTTTTAATCGGTTCAACTGCACCATTTATATAAATATTAAATTTGCCAAAGTCACTACCCTTATGAACAGTAAATTCGCGTTGCTTTAATTTCGTTCCATCTAATTTAGGGACTTTGGCCTGTTCAGGAATTTGACGTGCGGCAATTGGGCTAAATTGTTGATCAATTTGTTTTAATACAGCCGCTTTATCAAACTTACCAGAAATCACCATCACTGCATTATTTGGCGCATACCAACGGCGATAGAACTGGTTTAATTCGTTCATATTGATGGATTGAAGTTCTTTCAAATCACCTATCGGTAAGCGGCCTAAAGATTGATTGCCATAGGCTTCTTTTAAAACTTGGTCGATTAACACTGAAAATGGCTGATCTAAACGAATTTCACGTTCACGCTTAACGATATCAATTTCTGTCGGTACAAATTTTTCCTGAAGTACCAATTTATCCATCCGTTCTGCTTCTAAATGCAAAACTTGATCGATTGAACTTTGTTCAGGACGAATCACATTGGTGTATTTCGTTGAATAATAATCCGTACTGGCATTGGTCATCAGCGTGAATTGGTCTAGGCGACGCTGAAATTCATCACCTTTGACATTTTCAGTGCCTTTAAAGGCCAAATGTTCAAGCAAATGCGCTAAACCACCTTTGCCCTCAGGGTCATTTAATGAACCCGTGAAATACACCGTATTCATAAACACTTTGCTTTCTTTATCGTTTTGCGCCAAAACCACACGAAAACCGTTGTCTAATTTATATTCTTCAATGGCTTGTTCAGTTTTAACCAATACAGGTTGAGCAAAGAGGCTTGTACTTAAACCTGCAAAAAAAAGTGAAAGCGTTAAATGTTTAATACGCATGTAATTCAAGTGTCCTCTATATTTAGCATCGATCAGCGCAGTGCTGTCGATCAGATTGGTTTTGATTTTATGCTGAGCTTTTCTGGATTAATAGTTACTTTTTATTAAATACATGCTGCAGAATGAGACAGCATGTATTTGATTTATGTTCAGATATAAATGTCAGACTGCATATACAAACACGCATAGCCTGAGATTTCTATACGGTCATTTTCAAGCATTTGACAGTGTAACTCACCACCACGACTCGATGCTTGATACGCCAAGATTTGACGTTTTTCTAGACGTTCTGCCCAAATAGGCACGATTCCAGTATGAATAGAACCCGTAACAGGATCTTCATTGATGCCATTGCCCGGTGCAAAATAGCGTGAAATGCAGTCATATTTCTGGGCTGCCGCAGTGATTGCAACATCAGTAATCGTACCCGGCGCTGTAATTGCGGTGCGAATTTTGCCAAGACGTTTTAAGATTTCAAAATTCGGTTGTTCGTCCAAGACTTGTTGAGCCGTTTCGTATTCTACGATATACGCCTGCGCATTCAGATAAACCTGCTTAAAAGGTTGACTCAACCCTAGACGTAGCTCTTCAGGATATTCGCTCACGACCTGTGCCCGACGCACAGGGAAATTCATCAGAATTTTTCCATCTTCAGCTTTATTTACGCTAAAAATACCGAGATTTTTGACATGAAATTGGATATTTTTTTCAGCCGTATAAAACTCAAAAAGCACATAACTACTGGCCAATGTCGCATGTCCACAAAAGTCCACTTCAGTGGTCGGTGTAAACCAACGAATTTCATAATTGCTGCTGTCGATTTTTTTCACAAATGCAGTTTCAGACAGATTATTTTCCAAAGCAATCTGTTGCATCAAGTGTTCATCTAACCATTCATCCAACACCAAAACCGCCGCTGGGTTGCCTTTAAATAACACTTGGGTAAATGCGTCCACTTGATACATTTTCATTGATAGAACTCCTGATTTAGTGATTTATATTAAAGGCTTTTGAAAATATTTCATGCGTTATATGCTATGTAACAACACTTTTGAATAAAACATCTAAGTTTTAGATGAACTTAAATATAGGCACAATTTTGAAAACGCATATTCACCCCGTTCCTTTAGAAAAATCATACCGACTTTTAAATCATGGCCCGACTGTGCTCGTCTCTGCTCAGGATCAAACCCATACTGGTGTGATGACTGCAGCATGGGCATGCGCCTTAGAGTTCAACCCTGCAAAAGTGACAGTAGTACTGGATAAATCAACTAAAACACGTGAGATTATTGAGAATTCAGGCTATTTCGCCTTACAAGTACCGACACTGAAACAACTCAAACTGGTCTATGCACTTGGCATGATGAGCCAACGTGATGCGCCAGAAAAATTACGCCAATGTGGCGTGGAATTATTTCAATTTAATGCCTCAGATATTCCTGTAGTTGAAGGTTGTGCTGCTTGGCTACTGTGCAAACTTATTCCTGAGCCGCACAATCAACAAGCGCACGATCTGTTTATTGGCGAAGTCATTGCTGCCTATGCTGATGACCGCGTCTTCCGTAACGGACATTGGTATTATCATGAAGTAGAAGATGAATGGAAAAGCCTACACCATGTTGCTGGCGGGCACTTTTATACCATTGGTAATCCTGTATCTGTAGACGAGGCATCAGACTAAAATAGCGCTGTGAGATATGTCGTTTATCTAGGGCTAAAAATGGATAATCATCCGTTTTGAGCATTTTCATGCTAACTTTAACTTAATTTTAAATATTGAATGAATGGATATGGCGTTTAAAATACATACATTGGATGTCAAAAATTCACTGCAAAATTATATTTGGCTGCTTGAACACACCGAAAGCCATGATGTCATTGCAGTAGATCCTACTGAAGCTGCCTTAGTCGAGCGCTATTGTCAGGAACATCAACTCAATCTTACGCAAATTTGGCTAACGCATTGGCATAAAGATCACGTCGGTGGCGTAGCGGAACTTATTCAGGATAAAAACATTGCCGTTTATGGTCCCCGTGCAGAATTAAGCCGTATTCCATGGGTGAATTATCCTCTCGATCATAATGACCGTTTTGAATTTCATGGTCTTGAAGTTGAAATAACAGCAACGCCCGGCCACACCCTCGGTCATATCGTATATTTTATCGATGACATTCATACGCTTTTCTGCGGCGATGTATTATTTGCTATGGGCTGTGGACGTGTTTTTGAAGGCACCTTTCAACAAATGTACGATTCCTTGAACCGTATAGCCGCATTCCCTGCAGAAACTCAAGTGTATTGTACTCACGAATACACCCTATCGAATGCGCAGTTTGCGCGGCATGTTGAACCCGACAACCTTGCCATACAACAGCGTTTTGATGAGGTTGAATCCCTGCGCATGCTCGGACAATGTACTTTGCCAAGCAGCATTGAATTAGAACTAGAAACCAATCCATTTTTACGCGCAGAAAGTGTTGAAGCATTTCAACGCTTAAGAGAACTTAAAGACAATTTTTAATTGGATTGCGAGGTATAAGCATTTTAGATTTCATCACAAATAAACTGTTTTATTTGTGATGAATGTTTCGGGCCGATTTTTCATTTTATGTTTATAAAATTTGATTGGTTGCAGCAAACTCATCCAATTCAGCTTGAGTCACAACTCGAACGGCTTGCATTTCATCGATACGTACCATCAATAAACCACCTAATGCCGGCTGATAACGTCTTGCACTACCAAATGGTGTATATGCCACTTTAGATTGCTCCGAAAAGACCAACCAATCTTCATGTCCAAGCATCACCGCAACAGGCGTCTGTCCCACTTGTTGCATCTGTTCAATTTTTGCTTTTACATCGTGCTCAATGTTTTGCATGCGTTCAATCTATTTATATCGATGGGATATAGTATAAAAGCATTTCGACAAATCTTGATGTGAAATAGCTTTGCATGCTCACCTATCCAGTTAATTTGGCTGTGAACAAGTCTTTATTTGCAATCAATACTGCACACCTAATCCACTATACTTTCTAAGTTAAGTCATCGCTTATTTTGCACACAGCTTCTCTATAGGCATAGGATAGATTTTAAGCCAGCAGTTAAAACCCAAATTTTCAAAATACGTTATATTTACTTACATTAAGTTTAGATTGTTATAAAACAGCGAGTTAAATGAATTTATACAATTTATAAGCCGATAATCTGTTTATTTATCCATCAAAATTTCATATTTTAAATAAAAGTTTTCCATTTCCCCTTTAAAAAATATTTTGACACCCCTATTTAATATTTTAATGATTGATAAGGAGTTCGCTCGTGAAAAAAGTGGTTAAAGCAAAAAATTTAGTTGCCTTCCGTCTTTGGTTAGAAAAGTTAGGATATTCTGTTCGTACACTGGCAGATAATCGTGGATTTACATTCAGTTTTAAAAAAGAATATGGTCTAGTGACTGTAGATTTGTCTGGTAATGCTTTGGCCATGCAGCTCGGTGAAGAGTTTGAAGATCATCTAAAGGCGTAATCTTCTCTATAATTTATTCGAACGATTTGAAATAAATGATTTAATTCGAATCCGCATTTCTAAATTTGCCCGTATATGCGGGCTTTTTTTCACCTTTGTTTTACTGACTCATTTTTAACGAGATAAATTTCAGACAATAAAAAAGCAAGATTAGACATCTTGCTGTATCTCTTGGTTCATCATCTTTCATTAGATTTATTTCATTAGATTATGTTTTCAAAAAAACCACGTTTGAGACACTGATTTTTTCGAATTTCAAAAACAAAAAAGCAAGGTATAAAACCTTGCTTAATCTAATGGTGGGGACGGAGAGACTCGAACTCTCACACCTCGCGGCGCTGGAACCTAAATCCAGTGCGTCTACCAATTTCGCCACGTCCCCAACTCGGGTGCTGACAATGTCAGACTTTAATTTGTTTTAAAAACCTGTTTATTTGGCAACTTAATAAATTAAGTGGTGGGGACGGAGAGACTCGAACTCTCACACCTCGCGGCGCTGGAACCTAAATCCAGTGCGTCTACCAATTTCGCCACGTCCCCAACAGGGTTGCTGACAATGTCAGACTTTTTAAAACTTGGCAGAGGATCAAGGATTCGAACCTTGACGAACGGTTTTGGAGACCGTCATGCTACCATTACACCAATCCTCTGTAACCTTCATTACCAAACTCATGTTTAGTAATTCAGTGGTGGGGACGGAGAGACTCGAACTCTCACACCTCGCGGCGCTGGAACCTAAATCCAGTGCGTCTACCAATTTCGCCACGTCCCCGATGGCTGTGTATATTATAGAGATCACCCCTACATGACAAGCCTTTTTTATAAAAAAGCATCTTGTTTGTTTAAATAAAAAACAATAGTGCTTTTTTTGTATTTTTCTTAAGCAAATTCAGCAACTAAGTCGCTTTTTAAGCGATAAAAATCCACCAATCTGTCATTTTTTTGCTTCATCAACATGTGTTGCAATAGCTGAGTAAACCCTTGATATTGCAGTGGCAGATCAAGCTTTAAGCGTTGGCAATGTAAATAGGCCCAATCTTCATAGTTTTTCGCCTCTAAACGCTGTGATGTCAGCCATTCCAAAAAAATAATCCCCAGCGCATAGATATCACTGTGCAAAGATTTCGCTTGTCCATGGAAAAGTTCTGGAGCCATATAACGTGGTGTCGCAGTTAAGGCATCTAACTGATCAAATTCTAAAGGTAACGCTTGCTCAAAATCGATGAGTCTGCACTGCCCTTGCCAATTCACAAAATGCTCTTGTTTTAAATCTGCATGTATCCAACCGTGCAAGCTTAATCGTTCAACCACATCGAGTGCTTGCCATAGCACTTGCCTCACCTGCGCAAGGCTCAAATTCGATGCAGGCTGTACGAACCAAGGCTCGGCATTCGGGAGTATTAATAGGCGATCAATAGACTCTTGCTGAATACTGAGATGCGACTGTTTTATCACTTGAAAAGGTAGCGTGATGCTGTTTTGTGTAGACGCTTGACTAAATAGTTGGTACAGCTCAATTTCACGACCAAAACTAGCTACATGTTCAGGACTGCTGTCACTGACTTGCGCCTTGAGCCAATAACGTTGTTGATTGAATTGAAATTGATATAGACGACGCCCAAAAACCAAACTTTTAGATTTGGTTTTTGGCTCATAAATGATTTGCGTTAAATCTGTGGATTTAAACCGCAATAAACTCTGCATGTCGTTGGCTGGGTTCATTTTGATAATTTAATAATTCCAAACAATGCTGAATGGTCTTACCGATACGGGCTTGCGTTTCGATTAATGAAATCTTCGGCCATGTGGCTCTTTCACCTTCACGTTGCAATACCTTAAACAGATAAGGTCGAGGATTTTGCAACATATAACTATAGTGTCTTAAGCCATATTTTCCCACAATATTGACATCACCATAGTAACGCTGATCCATCACGCCATAACCATGATCAAGCAAACGTCTAACCGGTGGAATACTTCCTGCGCGCTCACGGGCAAAATCCATAACCCCTTTACTAATCACCTTACCTTGACGACGAACGATCCGCTCAGGCCAACTCAACATGCTTTTACGAAAGCGTGCAGCATCATCCTGCATAAACGGCACAATATGCGGATTGACCTGACTGGCGATACTATAATTAATATTATATAGACGTGCCATTTTCTCCTGTGGGAAATCACTGCGCACACTACCATCTACCCAACGTGTTGCCGACATATATGGCGTAAATTGCCCGTCATAACGCTTACTGGTCAGTCGTACCGGTGGAAATAGAATGGGCACTGCACATGATGCCAGCACTGCACTCCATACCAACAAATCGGGTGAGGTATAGGCATTCATAATTCTTGCATCTTGTGATGCATCATAAGGCGCAACTGCCACATTGATATGCAGACCAGATTGCTTATAGGCTTCGGAAAAAGTTAAGTCACCTAAGTTTTCAACCAAAAACTTTTTCAGATATTTTACATCCGCCAAGCCGCCATTACCCTGCACTAACTCAGTCAATTTCCGAAAGTGAAATGCCTCACTAAAGAAGTTTTGTCCGTTTAATAAATTGGTAAATTCTGACGGTTTAGATACACCCAACATCCCTGTCATAATGGCGCCAGCACTGGAACCTGACAAAACTTTTGGCATGAGGTCTTGTTCCATCAGCGCTTTACACACACCGGTATGAAACAAGCCTAAAGTTGAACCGCCGGAAAACATCAATACAGGTTGTCCATAGGCTTTTTGGCTTTGTTCAAAGAATTCAATTTTTTGTGCAGCATTGAGACAAACGCATTCTTCGGATGCAATAAAGGCCAAACTTTGACTCACCTCATCAACATAGTCTTCAATAATTTTTTTGGTGCCGACGTAGGCTTCTGTAAACAGCAAGGGATGGGCAATATTGCCCACATCATAAGTTAAACCTTCACTTAAAATGTACATCAAATCTCGAGTACGTTCCTGAGCTCGATATCGTCTCAGTAACCCTAAACGATGAGTAATAATTTCTGCATCAAAATACGGTGAACTATTATCGAGTTTCCATTCTTGCGCACCCGATTCTTCATCTATTTTTAGTGCGATATCCTTCCATTCTTCATAACATTCAGCACGGTCGAGCTGACGCTTTAATTTTTTGATCCGATATGCCTGATGTGGATTAATACTTTTTGAAAACTCTGTAAACAACATGACTATCCCTCAGCACATTTTAAACTGTTCACTCGGCTAGATTTATAACAACTTTTGGGTTGTTCGAATAGCGTAGATCTGCCAGAACAATCATTTAACTTTGACATATTTCAGCGATTATAACTGCATTATTGATGTACACTGCTGTCATATACTAACCAACAACAAGACACGACAAGCTGACTTATCATGGCTACAATTGATTTACCTGACAACATCCTTCAATCGCTATCTACTGTACTCTTACAACTACAGCACAGTTTGCCTGAGCTTAAACAAGCACCCGATTTTTCGAGTATCGCGTTTAAATGGCAAGATAAACAGCTTAAAGCCATTCAACAGCCCAAAGTCATGTATTTAGAAGACTTAAAAGGGATTGAACGTCAAAAAGAAAAAGTGATTCAAAACACTTTACAGTTTTTAAAAGGCTTACCTGCCAATGATGTTTTACTCACTGGCTCTCGTGGTACAGGTAAATCATCCATCGTCCGTGCTCTGCTCACCCATTATGCAGACCAAGGTTTACGTTTAATTGAAATTGAGCGTGATGATTTATCTGATTTGCCAGAAATTCAAAAGTTAATTGAAAATCGGCCTGAAAAATTTATCGTGTATTGTGATGATTTGGCATTTAATGCTGAAGATGAAAACTATCGCAGTTTAAAAAGTGTTTTGGACGGTTCATTACAATCAGGTTCAAGTAATTTTATTATTTATGCTACCAGCAACCGTCGCCATTTATTACCTGAATTCATGCATGAAAATACACCTGTAACCAAGGTAGATGTTCCTCAATATACTGAACTCCATCCACAAGAAGCGATTGAAGAAAAAATATCTCTTTCTGACCGCTTTGGGATGTGGCTGTCGTTTTACCCAATGGATCAAAATTTATATTTAGAAATCGTTGAACACTATTTGGCAAAAGCTGCAATGCCTTGGACAGATGAAGCGCGTGCTGAAGCACTGCGTTGGTGTCAAGGTCGTGGGCAACGTTCAGGGCGTGCTGCTTATCAGTTTTCAAAGCATTGGATTGGGTCTGAAAATCTAAAGGCTTTGGCAAAATAACGTTTACAAAATTTTTATGATCTGAAAATAGAAATTCTACAAAGTCAGTCAGACAATTTCAGCTAAAAGCAGCTATGTCATCATTGGCTGCTTTTAAGTTTATCGAACTATATTTTAACTTTTTTAGTGAATAAATCGCGTGACCACAATTCTGAACATTCATTATTTCGCTAAATTGAGTTGAGCGATTCACATATAAGGTTCTGATGCCTAATATTTTGAGTTTATAATTGCGCTATGCTTGTGAAAAACATATATCAATTACACTTATATTTTCCTTTAAATTAACTTTAATCATATTTGTATCTTCAAAAGTTGAATCAAAAATTTGCTTTTCATTTTTTAAGACTTTGAATTTCCCTATTGAGGTTGCTTCTGATACGTCATTTTTCAAGGCATCTATTTGAATTTGTTCTTCATTTTCAGATTTTGCTGATACAGTAAATTTCAATGCACTTGTTGGAATACCACGTAAATTAAAATGCTGATTTACAATTTCCTTTAACAATGTCTGACATTCAAAAGAGTTCTTAAAAGTACTCTTTAGCTCAGTTGCTGTTTCTTGTTTCGTACTACAAGCAGACAAAGAAATAACCATAAATCCTAGTGCTAATAATTTATTCATCTTTAATTTTTTTAGTTAAGTTGAAAACTTAGCATAACAAAAGACTCAGATAGATGAACATAACATTCACTATAATTTTTTTTCATTTCCCCAAAAAAAAGAGGCTAATTTAGCCTCCTTTTTAAACGATTTTTACGCTTCGTTTGGATTACTTAATTCCGTCATCGGCCAACGCGGTGTAGTTGTAACAGACAAACCATCATGCTGACCCGCTTTAAGACGCTGATAACCTGCAAACGCAATCATTGCACCATTATCTGTACACAGCGCAGGTTCTGCATAAAACACATTTGCACGGATTTTTGCCAAGTCAGCTTCTAAGCGCTCACGTAAACGCTTGTTTGCACTTACACCACCGGCAATAACTAAACGTTTTAAACCAGTTTGTTTTAAGGCCTTCACTGATTTTTTCACCAATGTATCAACCAACGCTTCTTGGAATGATGCAGCGATATCCGCCTCACGACCTTCGCCTTCAACTTTTTTCAATTGAACTGAAACGGCAGTTTTTAAACCACTAAATGAAAAATCTAAACCTTGGTGTAGCATTGGACGTGGAAATTCAAAGGCATTGATGTCGCCATTGATCGCCAATTTCGAAATATTTGGACCACCTGGGTATGGTAGCCCCATCATTTTAGCGACTTTATCGAATGCCTCACCTGCTGCATCATCAATCGACTCACCCAATAATTCATATTGACCAATTCCATAAGCAGCCATCAATTGAGTATGTCCGCCAGAGACTAAAAGTGCCACAAATGGAAATTCTGGTGGAGTTTTAGACAACAAAGGCGCCAACATATGACCTTCCATATGATGTACACCAATTGCAGGTTTATTCAGTGCAAATGCCAACGTACGACCAAACAATGCGCCTGTCATTAATGCACCCATCAAGCCCGGCCCGCGAGTATATGCAATTGCATCAATTTCTGATTTATCAACTTTACTTTCTTCAAGCAATTGTTTTAATAACGGAATTAACTTACGCACATGGTCACGTGAAGCTAATTCAGGTACCACACCACCATATTCTGCATGCAGTTTGATTTGGCTATACAATACTTGTCCGCGTAATCCTTGCTCACTATCGTAGAGTGCGAGTCCTGTTTCATCACACGAAGTTTCCAAGCCTAAAACGATCATTAAACTGCCTTTTGCCCATTTCAAAATATTGCGAAACCTATTATAGACTTGTGATATGAGATGTAAATGAGTAAAATACTGACCTTCACTTGTGATCAAGGGTAATTCGACCCGAGATCTTATCCATAACTTAATGAGGATTCTTCATGCCACAAGTTAAATTGAAAGAAGGCGAACCAGTAGACGTAGCTATCCGTCGTTTCAAACGTTCATGCGAAAAAGCGGGTGTTCTTGCTGACGTTCGTAAACGTGAATTCTACGAAAAACCAACTCAAGAACGTAAACGTAAAAAAGCTGCTGCTGTTAAACGCTACCAAAAGAAATTGGCTCGCGAATCAGTACGTACTACTCGCCTTTACTAAGATTAATTTGTGATTGATTGACTAACCTGGACAAGATAAATGACTACTTTAAAAAACCAAATAACTGAAGTTTTAAAAGCCGCTATGCGTGCTAAAGAAATGGACAAGTTAACGGTAATACGTAGTCTACAGGCAGCAATCAAGCAAATCGAAGTCGATGAGCGCATAGAGCTTGACGATAAGCAAGTTCTTGCGGTCATTGAAAAGCAAATCAAACAACGCAAAGAATCGGTTAAAGCCTTTTTAGGTGCAAATCGAGATGATTTAGCTAGTAAGGAACAAGCCGAGATTGAGGTGTTATCTCAATTTCTACCAGAAGCTATGACTGAGGAAGAACTTGATTCCATCATTGCGCAAACAATTACTGCGCAAGAAGCTACTAGCATGAAAGATATGGGTAAGGTGATGAACTCTCTACGTCCGCTCATAGCCGGACGTGCCGATCCTGCACAAGTTTCAGCTAAAATTAAAGCGAAACTCTCTTAATCTTTCATCTATATTGTTTGATTTGGTCTATTTAAGTACGCTGATGACTTAAATAGCCAAATTATCCAAATTCAAATTTATTCATCATTTATAATTTTCTTTCTTATCTAACGATTTCATACTTACAAATATCTCGCCAACTTCCATCTACTGGATTTTGAATTGCCGCTTCATCGATTTCAATCAATTTAAAATTTGCTCGTTCACATAGACGTCGCGCTCGCTTGTTTTCCACATCTACAAAAGCGTTTAATTGCTGAAATCCTAGACCATTTAATAATTGATCCACAAATAACTGCAAGGCTTCAGTCATCAAACCCTGCCCTTTAAATTCAACATTTCCCCAAAACCCAACAGCAGCTTGGTTTTCCATCCAATTGATTTGATGAATATCCATGACACCTAAAAAGTTATGCGACTGTTGCTCACGAATCACGTAAACAAAATTTTCCTGATTTAACGCTGCCAACACTCTCGAATCACAAAATGCCAATGAAGCATCTAAATTAGGTTCTTGTAAGGACCAAACCAAACTTGCAGGAAACATTCGTAAGGTTTCTATACTTTGACAAATAGCCTCATAAAGTGCTTTTGCATCGTGGCGCTGAATCAACTGAAGCGTGATTCTGCCATGACTCATCTCAAAATCATCGAGTTTCATTTTTATTCAGTTTCTCGTGATGATTTAAAATGCTTATAAATTTATTTTTAATTTAGGGCACATTGCACATTATATTTTTTTAATAATTGCATCTCTTTTGATGCGATCACCTGCTGAATCACATCCTGCTTATTCATATTACGGTACTCACGATCTAAAAATGCACGATTTTCGTCTGCAGCACGATATAGATCATTTACATAAGTCTGAACAATACCGCAGTATTTCACTTGCTGGTCTGCTTTAAATCCCTGTTGCTGCGGGTCTAACTGACTAAAAAATTGGCGTACATCTGTTTTATATTTTTCGTTAATATCATTCACAGCGATCACATATTGCTCTGCACTAGCTGCTGCAATATTCGTTGCTAAGCCCAACAGACAGGCCGCCAAAATCATATTTTTCATTTGTAAGTTCTTAATCATAAACATTTTACATCCAGCTAGTTTACACTGATTAATCTAAACCACTAAAACTACAATTTGCACTTTATAATCGACATAGATAAGTGCATCACATTTGAAATCTTTATATTTTTAATTTCCGTTCATTTTGCATTTCGTCTACGCGTTGCTTGATTTTCGCAGCAAGACTTTTCGAGTCTTTGGCGATGCGCTGCGCCTGTAGCAAAGATTTAATCGCGCGCTCTTCATCCCCACCCCAATACTCTACTTCAGCTCGATATCGCAGCACATTGACCGAACGGAAGCTTGCATCTTTGTCTGCATCAGCCATTTGCAACATCAGTCGCCAACCACTCAAGTCACGCGGATTTGCTTGTAAAAATCGCTGTAGAATCAGTTGTGCTTGCGTATATTCTTTGTTTCGAATCAAAGCCTCTGCATATTTATAATTTAATGCCCGATTTTCAGGCATGATGATTGCCGAACTTTTCACAGCGTTCACGGCAGCGGCCGCTTTGTTTTGACCCAACAGCACATCGGTCTGTAAAATAATAAAAAGTGCATGCGATGAATTTTGTTTTGCCGCTTCATTTAATAACTTTTGAGCAGCACTAAAGTCGCCTTGTTTAATATGCAAGCTCACCAAAGCCAACTCAGCTGCATAATTCTTTTGCGCCACCATCGCATTTAATTGCAATTCAGTCGCCTGACCTGACAATACTCGACTATACCAGCGCAGAATTTCAAAATCTTGATCAACCAAACTAGTTTTAACTTGAGGCAACTGATTGGCACGTAAGCGCGCCTCGCTCATACGTTCCGTGGTTAAAGGATGTGTCAACCAAAAATCAGGCAGAAAGCTCACTCGACTCGTAGAGCGATGCATCACTTCAAAAAAGTCAGCCATGCTTTGCGGATTGTATCCTGCACGGTACATATACTGCATCCCGATGCGGTCTGCTTCACGTTCTTGATTGCGGCTATAGGTTAGCTGTTTATCCATCAAAGCGGCTTGTGAACCCATCATTACAGCCGCACCGACATCACCATCTGCCTGTGAGGCCACCAAGGCTCCGACCAAAATACCGGCTAGTGACAATAAACCTTGCCCTTTAAAAGCTTCTTGTGAACGACTGTAATGACGTTGTGAGACATGTGCAATTTCATGCGCCATCACCCCTGCCACTTCATCCATGTTGCGAGCTGAATTAATTAATCCAGCATTTAATGCAAATAAACCTCCCGGCACAGCAAAAGCGTTAATTTGTGGATCATTAATTAATAACAAACCGACCGGTTGGTTGAGTTGGGTTTGGCTCAAAATATGCGTAAAGACAGATAAAAGACGATCTTCCATCCACGGATTTTCAGTCACAGGAAGTTGACGATGCACCTCACGATACACCTTCTCGCCAATGGCACGCTCTTTTTGTTGATCCAACAAGCCGACGCCACTACCTATTTCAGGCACAGAAAATTGTGGGGATGAACTAAAATCTACGGACTGCGCCTGCGCCAATGTCGAACAAAGCCCGAGACCACATGCCAGTAAAATCTTTTTCAAAGTCTATTCTCTAAATTTCATATTCGTACTTCATCGAATATAGCATTGAATTTTGGTGAATTATGGAGAAAACTGTTGTGATTGTTTATTCAAATTTTGGATTGACCACATAGCGTGGCGCGCGCTCATGTACCAAAACATCCACTAGATTTTGATAAGCCAATTCCGCCATACGTTTACGAGTTGCCGCTGTAGCTGAACCTACATGGGGTAATGTCACGACATTGGCTAATGTAAATAATGGCGATTCTTGAAGTGGCTCTTGCTCATAAACATCTAAGCCTGCTGCAAAAATTTGACCACGACTTAATGCATCGATTAAAGCGGCTTCATCAATCACTGAACCGCGTGAAATATTGACCAATACCGCATGCGATTGCATCAAGGCCAACTCACGTTCACCAATTAAAGCTTTCGATTCTGCATTTAAATCCACTGCAACGACCACAAAGTCAGCACGTTGCAACAAATCATCCAAATCACAATATTGCGCTGATAACGATTCAGCCAATTCAATTTTTTCTCGGCGATTATGATAGAGTACATTCATATTAAAGCCGTAGCGAGCACGACGCCCAATGGCTGCGCCAATATGTCCTAAGCCAATAATACCAATAGTTTTAGCAAAGACATCCATACCAAATTGCTCAGGACCCACTGTACGCTTCCACTGCCCTTGTTTGGTCCATTGATCCAATACAGGCACTTTACGTGCTGCACTCATCAACAAAGTAAATGCTAAATCTGCTGTAGTTTCCGTCAATACATGTGGAGTGTGGCTCAACCAGATATTTTTTTGGTTTAAAAATGCTAGATCATAGTTGTCATAACCGACACTTACACTTGAGATGACTTTTAATTGTGATGCATGGGCTAAATTTGAGGCATTCAACAAACGTCCCGCACCGATCATGGCGTCAGCATCTTTTGAATGCTCAAGAATTTGCTGATTCACATCGCCCAATTTAGGGCTAATTTGGAAAACTTTAAATTGCTGTTCTAAACGTTGAATTATTTCTTGCTCTATTTGACTAAAAACCACTACTTTTTTTTGCATAAATTTTCCATTTACGTAATTTAAGTATTTTGTCCTGCCTTATTTTGCATAAATTGCCATAGGCGTTTTTTCAATAAAGGCTGTTCAATCATTTGCTGTAAAGATGCCAATGGATACACCTTCGCATGCTCTAAATGCGGAATATCGCCTAGACAAATGACATTTTTATCCAAGCTCATCGCATCGATAAAACCCTGTACATAAGATGCTGCACCACGACCATCTTGCAAATTCACCCAGCCAAAAGGCCACTGTAAAGCAAAGAAATCGGCACTGACTGCGCGCTGAATATTGCTCCACAAAACTTGCTGCTCTGCCGTTAATTCTGTGGCATCAATGACAATAACACAGTGCATTAAACAGATGGCTTCTAAGTTAAACGAAGGTATTTGAACAATTGGACGAACTTCAACAGGCTCAACAACCTTTAGTTCATCTTTAGGTGCTTCTACAGGTTGATTTACAACAACATCAACGTTGTTTTTAAGCTCAGTCTGTGATGAAACAGGCGTTGGCTGAGGCTCATTTTTGAGTAGAATTTCAGAGACTATTTCAGGAGCCGCCTGATCTCGCCAAATATTTGAGCTAAATTGCTGACACGGAGCCGCCTGAGGAATCCATATATCAATTCCCATTGCCGCCATTATGCTTCGCTGATGCCCAATCATGCTTTCATTTTCACCTATTCAAGGCTTGTTATTCTAACGGGATTCACTCTGTTTTGCTGAACTTTTATAAATCAATTAGACCACTCTATTTCTCTAATGATTATGTAGACTTGCTCAGACTACTTTTGACTTAAAATTAAACAATTTATTCATAAATCAAGCCGCTATAAATAATTATACGATCATTAAACTATTTTTCTTTTGCATTAGTTCAACTATCTCAGCTGATTCAAATCCAATACGCCAATATAGTAGCTGCAAAACATCCAACTCATCTTGCGTGATAATTCGATCATTCCATAAACATATTTCAGCAACCCCAAGAATGCTTAACCGCTCACGCAGCAGCAGCCCAGAAATATCATTTAGGATTTCAGCCAAATCAATTGGCTCATCAGATATATCGCGATAGAACTCTAGTTCTTCTTTCGTTAAGATTCGATTGAGGATTTTTTCACGCACTTCGAGTTGGTTATCACTGTTAATTTGTTGCACATGCAACAAGGCATCAATCAAACGCACAATACTCGGTTTTACATCTTCTAAAGATGTAGGTGTATGTGCAGGCAACAGATTTAACTCATATTTGACTGTTTCAAGTAGTAATGCATCGAGCAAACCAATTTCACCATCTTCCTGAATAATTTTGGCCAGCTTGGTTAAGAACTGCCGTGAAATTGTTGCTGGCATGGTACCAATATTTTTACATGCCTCATGAAAAATGGAGATATGCACACGACCATCAAGATTCAATAAGGCATCCACAATCGCACGACTCACTTCAGCTTCAGTCGGAATAAACTCTCGATACTGACGAATCATTAAAATAGCAACCATCACCTCACGCGAACCCGTTGCTGTTTGCAAGGCACGTTGGATCAATTCAGGCCGCTGCCAATTTTCACGAATCTCGGGGTTCAACGGTTTAATTGCATCTCGTATCGCAAAACTGATCGGTGACAAGCGCAGTAAAGGTAATGGTTGTGGCGAGTTCCATGGAGTTGCAACATCTGGACTGGCTTCTTCTAGTGAACGGAACAAATAAAATAGCGGTTGGTTTCGCAGTTTTTTTAAATTTTCTAGTTGCAGGTCATGAATGAGCGCCGGATTTAATTCAAAAATGCGCTGTTCAATACTTGGGTGAATATTCATCCAGTTTTGCGGACTGAGTGAGTTTGCAAAACACATATGAGAAATCGATTCCGCATATTCACTATGAATTTGCGAACCTGAATGATGCACATAAATCCTTAATAAGGTTTGAATATTGGCATCATTTTGAATCAGACGTTTAGTTTTCTGGTCATTACGATAGGTTCGAGAACCCAAAGAGATATATTTAATAAAGCGGGAAATCAAAACACCTAAACTACCGATCAACCAAATAACTGCGCCAATCGCTACAAAGAGCGTTTCAAACTTATTGTCCCGTGCTTGTCCATTTTTATAGAAACCACGTTTTGCAATTTTACTGCCCCACTGACTAAAGGTCGTCAAACCGCTATATAAGATTTTCAAACGGGTATTTTCAGCAGCTTCCCCCGACAAGATCTTATTAAATTCATGGCTCAGCAAACCATACATTTCCATCTCATCTAGGGTTTGTAAGGCACCCCAGGTTAAAATGATCGATGTATCTCGAGGGCTAAAACCAGCGGTGAGCGCATTCACACCCACTTCATCAGGTAAGACATAAAGTGCAGGAGTATCGATTAGAAAGGTATCTGCCAGTTGCTCCGTCATACGCAGTGCAACACTTTCTTCAGGAATACTTTCTATCAGACTCAGACGTCGCGCACCTAACTGTTTTGCAAGTGAATAGCCGCCTAAGCGAAAGGTGTAAAAATCATAGAGAACTGAAACCAACATAATCAGCAGCACAGCAGCCACTAAAAATGGGCTAAGTACATGCCAATAAATAGACTGAGTGGAATCATAATAATCCACAATTAAACCGACAATTACATTAATAATTGCGACGGTCAAAAACACTGCCGCCATACACATGGTGACAGGCCAAAACATATTTTTGTTTTTTATAAAATCATAACCCACACGTCTCAATGTAATACCCTTAAGCTACATTGTCTTTTGTTTGCTCATCATAAATGAAAAAAGCGGGAAATTCCCGCTTTTTCAGTATGTTTTCAGCAGATTATTCTTCGCGAACACCTGTTAAATCCACAGAAGCCGCATCAATGTTGACATCGATATAAGCTGGCTTTTCATTTTTTGCAGAGTCATTACGCTTACGCTCTAATGCTGCTAAATATTCAGCATCAATACCGCCTGCCACATATTTACCATCAAATACCGAGCAATCAAAGTCCTGTAACTCAGGGACTTTCTTGGTACGTACTGCAGATTTCAAATCTTCCAAGTCTTGGAAAATTAGGCGATCAGCACCAATGATTTCACGAATTTCTTCTACACTTCGTTCTGACGCAATCAGTTCAGATTTGGCTGGCATATCAATCCCGTACACGTTTGGATATTTCACCATCGGTGCAGCAGACGCAAAGAATACTTTTTTCGCACCCGCATCACGCGCCATTTGAATGATTTCGTTACAAGTTGTACCACGAACAATCGAGTCATCAACCAATAGTACGTTTTTGCCTTGGAACTCTAGCTCTACAGGGTTAAGCTTTTGACGCACAGATTTCTTACGAAGTTGCTGACCCGGCATAATGAAGGTACGACCGATATAACGGTTCTTCATGAAGCCTTCACGGAATTTCACACCTAAAGTATTTGCAAGCTCTAGCGCTGAAGTACGTGAAGTATCAGGAATTGGGATCACGACATCGATATCGTGCTCATCACCCCATTCACGCAGAATTTTCTGAGCAAGTTTTTCGCCCATTTTCAAACGTGCTTTGTAAACTGAAATACCATCAATGGTTGCATCCGGACGCGCAAAATATACGTATTCAAAGATACAAGGACGATATTCAGGGGCTACTGCACACTGCTTGGTCGACATCACGCCATCAGCAGTAATATAAATTGCTTCACCCGGTGCAATATCGCGCTCAACTTTAAAGCCGAGCGCTGTAATTGCGACAGATTCAGACGCAATGATATATTCCATACCATTTTCAGTTTCACGCGAACCGTAGATCAATGGACGAATACCATTTGGATCACGGAAACCCACAAGGCCCTGACCTGTGATCATAGCAACAACCGCATAACCACCTTTGCAACGTTCATGCACACGTGAAACCACGTGGAATACATCTTCAGCGCTTGGTGTAAGTTTTGCGCGTTTTTGCAATTCGTGAGCAAATACGTTTAACAATACTTCTGAGTCTGAATCGGTGTTCATGTGACGTAAGTCAGTCGTGAACAAGTCATCATGAATTTCAGCAGCATTGGTTAAGTTACCGTTATGTGCAAGCGTGATGCCATAAGGTGAGTTTACATAGAATGGCTGAGCTTCAGCACTGCTTGAAGAACCAGCAGTTGGGTAACGAACATGGCCAATACCATAATTACCCTGTAATGCACGCATATGACGTGTGTGGAACACATCACGCACCATACCCGTATCTTTACGCAGGAATAAACGACCATCCTGACAAGTTACGATCCCGGCTGCATCCTGTCCACGATGTTGTAACATCGTTAACGCATCAAACAACATTTGGTTAACAGGTGATTTACCAGCTATACCAACTACTCCACACATAGCAACCTCGCAGACAAGCTAGGGTTAATAAAAAGGATTATTTGTTGACTCACCCGATCCAGAACGTCCGTGCTTGTTCTGCGACTCAGATGGTAGGTCTGAAGATTTCTGAGCATCTTCAGACTGAATATGATGAAGTGCTTGATTTGCAGCATCTTTGGACAATTCGGTTGCCCAAGGCGCATATGGCAATAATGACTGAACCATTTTAGATTGTTTCCAATGTGGTGAACTTTCCACCCAAGGACCTAGTCCCTGCATAGTGATCAACACCACCAACAATCCTTTTAAGCTTCCGAAAACACCACCTGCCAGTCGATTTAGAGGACCAAGCTTTAATGTTTTCAAAATACTGTTCAATAACCATGTCGCGACCCAAGTCATGACTACAATCAACAATACAATAAATGCGAACGCGGCAATCTTCTGTACCACTGGATCTGTACTTAAAGATGTCATCGAAGGTGCAAGGACGGTTGCATACTTTGCCGCAATGACAAGTGCAAGAATCCATCCAATGAAGTTCGCAAAGGCTTTTACAAATCCTTGACGCAAACCGTTAAGCCCTCCAATGAGCAAAATAATCAGTATAAAGATATCAATGGTATTCATGATATTTACAATGCGTCTACGCAGTCTTTTACAAGTGTCGGACCTGTATATATGAGACCACTATACACTTGTACAAGGCTTGCTCCTGCTTTTTGTTTCGCAACAGCATCCGCGCCCGACAAAATACCACCCACACCGATCAATGGAATTTGACCGTTTAATACTTTAGCAAAAGCCGCCAAACATGCCGTACTTTTCTCAAAGACTGGCGCGCCAGATAGACCACCAGCTTCATCACCATATGGAAGGCCTTCAACACCTTCACGTGACAAAGTCGTATTGGTAACAATCAGACCATCAATTTTAAATTTTAACAATTGTTGTGCAATAAAATTAATGTCTTCAGGTTCTAGATCTGGTGCAACTTTAAGTACTAAGGGTACATAATGTTGATTTTCATCCGCCAACTCGAGTTGACGTTTCTTGAGTGTCTCTAACAGTTCAGTCAAAGCATCACCGCTTTGTAAGCTGCGAAGATTTTTTGTGTTAGGAGATGAAATATTAACCGTAATATAAGAAGCGTAGTTATAAACTTTTTCTAGACAAATCAGATAATCGTCAACTGCTTTTTCAACAGGTGTGACTGCATTTTTACCGATATTGATCCCAAGTACGCCCTTAAATTTTGCAGCTTTGACATTTTCGATCAGCTGATCCACGCCATCATTATTAAAGCCCATACGGTTAATAATGGCTTTTGCTTTCGGTAAACGAAATAAACGCGGTTCAGGGTTACCTGATTGTGGAAGTGGTGTAATTGTACCAATTTCAATAAAGCCGAAGCCCTGGCTCGCCAGCGCATCGATATAAGCACCGTTTTTATCAAGACCGGCTGCTAAACCAACTGGATTCGGAAATTCGATTCCCATACATGTCACTGGTTTAGACGCCACGTTTTGACGCATCATTCCCATCTTGTGAGAAGATTTCAACAGCAATAATGTCAGCTCATGTGCACGCTCTGGTGCTAAAGTAAACAACAAAGGGCGGGCTAGAGAATACAACATATCTATAAAAGTCTACTGCTTTTTAAGTCGGCATATTATAGGCATAGCACAAATAAAACACCATGCTTAGCAGATCTTTATTTTTACCGATTATTGTACACTCGCTGTTAATTTGACCTGTCCCGCTTCAGAACTTAATTCCATCTTTTCAATACTTAAGCCCATTTGAACCAATTGAGTCAAAAAATTGGCCAGAATTGCATAATTTTCATGCATCACTGCAATCTGTATTTGCTCACCGACTTGTTGAGATGCCACGGATAAACCCTGTTGTTGCGATACACGCTGAACTTTTTCCAACGCGCTCAGTTGTGTATCACCTGCTGGTTTCATCGTGACGGCATTACTTTGCATCCAAACAACAGTATCTTTGAGTTCATTCACGCGCTTTTGTTGAAAATTTGCAGCTTTGTTCATATAAAACAGTGCCGAACCAATCGCTGCCACTACAACAAAAATCGTGGTAAAGATCACCATGACTCGTTCACGTGTTGACAGTTGGTCTAAATAATCAGTGATGCGCTCAATTTGCCCATCTATACGTTGCTGTAGGTTTTCCATTTTTGTCATTATTGTATTTTCACCAATCCAATCGCGCCGTTGGCACCTGGTTGAATATTCCCTAATTCAACTTTAAAACCTTGTTGTTTTAATTGATTGGTTAGGGTTTGTAGTACTTCTGCCGAATTGGCTTTTAGCTCCATATTTAACATCGAGGCTTCATAACTCACACGATTTGCAGAAATTTGGTTTTGCATTAGAACAGGACCAACACGGCTCAGTAAAGACAAAGCCTGCGCATTGCCTGTTTGACTCTGACGCAATTGTGATTCGAACTGGCTTTTCAGCGTTTGTTCAGTCACAGGATAGCTTTGACCAAACCAATATTTAAACTGATCAATCGCTTGTGCCGCAGTGATATTGGCCACTTTTTTGTATTGATACCAGCGAACTGCATCATAACTAAACTGAGTAATTAGAGCCGCAACCAAAACAGCTGCACATGCTTTCCAATAGCCACTCACACCCGTATTGGCTTTGGCTTTCGGCAAAACATTCAGTGGATGTTGTTTCGGTTTTTTTATATTGGGTAATTCATAATGAAACGATTCAATGTGATCATGCGTTACAGTGGCTTCAAGACTATGCGTCTGATCTGAACTTAGATTTGAAATCTTATAGTTCGGCTGACCAATTTGATAATCTAAATACAATGCCAAATCATCAACAGACTGACCGACATATTCATTATTTCGGACCAATAAATGACCGCTGACATTTGCCAAAACATGTTGCCCTGATTCTGGACTTGGTAAGACCAAAAAGTCTGGTAATAATGAAATAACTTTTACAGGAATTAGCGTCAAAGCATGCTGCATCGTTTCGACTGCACTATGTGCAATCCCCATGACCGTTAATTCATCTGGACTTTGAAAATGATGCAATACTTTCATTGCATCCAAAGGCAAAATGACATATTCCTCAAGTAAATATTTTACGCCGTCTGGGCCAAGTTTTTTATATTGGTTTTTTGGAAAATTTTGCTGAATGATTTGTACATCACGACTCGGAAAGAAAACAACCGCTTCCTTTCCCGCATGTGGCTGAATTTCCTGAATCAACTGTTCAAGTGTCGATGACTGCTTCCAGAAATCCCCTTCTGACCATTGCCAAACCCCATTGGCTTCGGGCATCCATAAATACAACATTAATTTTTCTGCCGTTTTAATTGGTTTTTATGTTGATGGTATAAACGTTTTAATTTGAGTTGATAACCCTGGAGCAATGACCGCTTGTTCATAAATGCGCGCTTCTGCCAAAGCATAGGGATTAAAATATTCTGAGACCAAAACACTGGCCATATGTGCCACAACGTTCATATGGCACACCACCACAATAGACTCATACGGTAAATGTGACAACCATTCCACTGCAACTTTGGCATCATCTTCCGGTTTGATGGCATTACAAATAACCACAGGTACATGTGGAAAATGTTTTTGCAAAAATGAAAGTGTTTGCTGCGCACGCAGTAACGGACTCACCACAAAAACGTCTGGTTGAATTAAATCTTTCAAATATGCTGCAGTTTCTTCCGCTTGAGTTTGTCCACGCGCTGTTAAAGGACGCTTTTCATCATTCCCCATTACAGGTGGAGCAGCTTCGCCATGCCTAACCAATGTCAGTTGCATAAAATTTCCTTATTCTATTCCGCACATTATATACAGCCAGTATGACAAAGCTATGTGTATTGCATATTAATCAGCAAACTTAAACTTGCTGATGTGGCAAGACAAATTCAACATCACTACGATGGCCATTTTTCATCAGTGACAATGCAATATTCAGTGCCGGTGCACCTTCAAAAATCACTTCGTACAAGGCACTGGTAATTGGCATATATACACCGAGCTCTTCAGAGCGTGCGCGTACTTGCACAATGGTATTAATCCCTTCCGCAGTTTGTCCCAGTTCTTTGGTGGCTTGCTCTAAGCTTTTACCACTACCGAGTGCAAAGCCGACTTGGTAATTACGGCTGAGCGGACTACTACAAGTTGCAAATAAATCACCGACACCAGATAAACCTAGGAATGTTAATGGGTTTGCGCCTAATTTCACTGCAAAACGGCTCATTTCTGCCAAAGCACGTGTCAAAATCATACTCTTGGTATTTTCACCGACACCATAAGCCGCAGCTAGACCCATCGCGACTGCATAGATATTTTTCAGAGCACCGCCCAATTCCACGCCATGCACATCATCACTGGCAAATACACGGAACAACGCACTGTGTAGCGCTTGTTGAACTGCATAACGAACCAGCTCAGATTGGCTTGCGATCACTGTTCCTGCTGGTTGTCCTGCAACAATTTCCTTCGCCAAGTTTGGCCCTGAAAGCACACCATAAGGGACTTCAGGAAGTTCTTCACGAATAATATCGCTCATAAAGCTAAAGGTATTGGCTTCAATACCTTTGGTTAAAGACACCACTGCTTGTGACGTGATAAAAGGTTTGATCTGCTGTAAAACACTACGGAAAGAATGGCTCGGAATGGCCACCAAAATAATGTCACGATTACATACTGCTTTTTCTAAATCTGAAACAGCGAGCAAACCTGCTTCTAATTGAAAATCTGGCAAGTAACGTTTATTAATATGTGTTGCATTGATATCCGCAGCCACCGCCTCATCACGAATCCATATCATGGTGTCACAGCCATTACGTACTGCAGTATTAGCCATCGCAGTACCAAAACTCCCACCACCCAGCACCGTAACACGCAGTGCAGTTTTTTGATCAACTGACACAGGGCTAACAAGACTTGCAAAATCAAGTTCTGACATTGTTCTTTTATCCTAATTTCTTTACTGATCGATCTTGTTCAATCGACCTATTTTTCACTTTTATTGGTTTGCTTTATGCCAATGGCTTACAAAGTCAGCAGACTGTATTTCAGCACGCGGTGGAATTGCTTTCACTGCTGTACCGATATAAATAATGCCTGAAATCAAATCGTTTTCCGTTAAGCCTAAGGCTTGTTTAAACAATTTAGATTCAACCACCGCCCCACTACGCCACATGGTTGAAAAGCCCTGTGCTTGTAAAGAGAGCAAAAAGTTTTGTACTGCTGCGCCTGAACTTAAAATTTGTTCGAAATGCGGAACTTTGGGATGATCTTGTAATTGAGTTAAAGCCAAAACCAAGAGTGGCGCACGAAATGGATGGTGTTTCACACGTTCCAACTGCGCTTCTTCTGTTTGTCCAGTATCGGCTAAAGCATGTGAAAGCAACTCACCAAATGCTTCACGTTCAGTTTCAGGAATAATCACGAAACGCGTAGGCTTAAGACGATGATGATCTGGCGCCGTTAAAGCGGCTTGAAACGCATTTTCCAATTGCTCAGCATTCGGCGCAGGTTCAATTAAATGACCAATCGACTGACGCTGATGAATATTTTGATGAACTGTATCAACTGCTGATTTTAGAATTGACATCTATACACTGTACTTTAAAACGTTTGCTCAAGATTAGCATATTCTCAATAACTTACTCTAGAATGTTTACGTCAGACTCGGTGCTTATTTGTTAAGTCAGCTTTATTCACAGATTTACTATAAAAAAACCGCATAACTTGTACAGCAGTTCCCTGTTCTATAAGAAATTTTATGTTCAAATAAATCAAATTATTTCTAACTCGGGGCACCGCATGAAAAAATTCAACAAAACTGTTGCCATTGTTAGCACGCTAAGCGCAACTGTGCTTTTAGCTGCATGTACATCTACGCCAACAAAATCTTTAGCGATTCAAAAACCAAATAATCAATATGAAGTGACCGCCGTAGGTAAAACCAGTTTAGCGGCAAAAAATAATGCAATTGCAGCTGCAAATAGTACCTGTGGTAAAAATGCGACCCCTGTCGTGGTAGATGAAAAGCAAGAATACAACGGTGTATTAAAAGGCGTGGTCGATGAAAAGACAGGTCAAATGATTCAGGCGGCGGCTGGCGTACTTGGCACCATTACAGGAAATAGCGGCAGCATCAGCAAAGATGATGATTACCAAACTGTACTAACCTTTAGTTGCCGTGCAAACTAAAACGTTAGTTTGTGATTTAGTTTTGTCATTAACTCAAAATGAAATTGTCGTTATGAAATAGTCGACATGAAATAAAAAAGCCTGCAAATCTGCAGGCTTTTTTAGAAGCAAAAATTAGCAATAACCGTCTAAACGGGTTAAAGGTAATTTTTGACCAATAGCTTTTTCAATTTCAGGTAGTGAAAAAGCATCATCTTCAGACAAGAAACTAATACTGACACCACGTGTTCCTGCACGACCTGTACGACCGATACGGTGTACATAATCATCAGACTGTTCAGGAAGTGTAAAGTTCACGACATGAGAAACGCCATCGACATGGATACCACGACCTGCAACGTCTGTTGCAATCATGATGTTATGTTGACCATTTTTAAACTGATCAAGCATTTTCAAACGCTTATCTTGAGCGATTTCACCTGACAACATCACCACTTTATAACCGTCTTTTTTGAGATGATCATAAAGTTTACGCACTTGATCACGACGGTTGGCAAAGATCATGACCTTTTCAATTGGTTCATCACGTAAGATGTCTTCCAATAATTTATATTTATCAGACTTCGCCACCATGTAGACACGTTGCTCAACATCGGCATTGGTTTTCTTTTCAGGCTCAATTTCGACTGTAACGGGCTCAAATAACCATTGCTGCGCAAGATTGAGCACGTCATAACTAAACGTCGCAGAGAACATTAGCGTTTGGCGTTGTTCTTTCCGTGGTGAAAAACGCACAATACGTTTCACTGAAGGAATAAAGCCCATATCTAAAAGACGGTCAGCTTCATCAATCACTAAGAATTCAATTTGATCGAGCCAAACTTCTTTTTGTTCCACAAAGTCAATCAAGCGACCCGGTGTCGCCACCATAATGTCGACAAAATTACGATTTAATAGATTTTTTTGCTTATCAAAATCTACCCCACCAAGCAAAGTCATGACATTGAGATCAGTGTATTTCACTAATTCTTTTGCATCACTTTCAATTTGCAAAGCAAGTTCGCGCGTTGGTGCAAGAATCAATGCACGCGGTTCACCGCGGAAGCGTTGTTCTTTAATTGGATTATTCAACAAGTCATTGATCACACTGACCAAGAAAGCCGCAGTCTTCCCAGTACCAGTTTGAGCACGGCCAATAGCGTCATGTCCAGCCAATGTAAATTTTAAAACCTTTTGCTGAATAGGCGTCATATCCTTAAAACCCAAAGCATCAATGGCTTTTTTAAGGTTCGGATGTAAATTTAAGGTTTCAAAACCTGATGACATATAGATGTGCCCTAAATGAATAATCACAAAATTGCTGAAGCATTATAAACAAAAAACGCCCCAATTTACATTGGAGCGTTTCTGAGTACATTTAGACGATTAGTCTAAAGGTTGTACTTCTTCAGCTTGGAAGCCTTTTTGACCTTTAACAACGCTGAATTCTACGCGTTGGCCGTCACGAAGTGAACGGTGGCCTTCGCCCATAATTGCGCGGAAATGAACGAATACGTCGTCGCCGCCGTTACGTTGAATAAAGCCAAAGCCTTTAGTGTCGTTGAACCATTTAACAACGCCTTGTTCACGAGCTGTCATAAGTTAATCCTTATCGTATTTAAAAAAGAAGGACCACCCGGTGTTGCAAACAGCAGACCAAACAAGGTTAAAAAATATTTTTATTTCTAAGCTTGTAATCATTCTGTAAAACTATCAACAAAATCCCGGTTACATCCAAATATATCAAGAGTTAAGAGGCTTCACAGACAACAAAAATCTTAATAACGCAACGAGCTTAACACGGGTTTACCGCAAATAATAGATTTTTTTGATCTATTTTCCTTTTGAATATTCTTATTTTTTCACATCGTTTGAGTTATAAATCACAGAGGATTTTTGCCTATTTTAGGTTGGGATTTGGCACTGTATTTGCTAATATTTCCATTGAAATGTAAACATGTTGGATCTGCTTCGTGAGTGACAGCCAAAATTCGCTTTTAACTGTAGATGCAATGGGTAAACCCTGCCCGATGCCACTATTGATGCTGAAAAAAGCTTTAAAGAAAAGTCCAGACCAATCTTTATTGTTAATGTCATCGGATCCGCACAGCCAACAAGATGTATCACGATACTGTCAAATACATCAGTTAAACTGTGAAATGCGCAAAATTTCAGATTCTGAGTTTCATTACTTAATTGAATCTTAAAAAGATTCAGTTAAACTAAATTGCTTCATAATTGAATAAAAGTTTACATTTCTATACCCAATTTTCCATAATTTACGGAAATATTGGATTAAGATGAATCTTAGTTATTGGGCTTACCCATTTTTAGTTCTCAAGGAGAAAACATGAGTGACAGCAGCAATCAATTGATGCCCCTGTCATTATCGGCACCTGGGGTGAATCTTGGTGCTTATATTAGTACTGTTAATCAGATTCCAATTTTATCGGCCGAACAAGAAAAAGAGCTGGCCGAGCGTTATTATTACGACCAAGATTTAGACGCAGCTAAAATGCTGGTGATGTCGCATCTTCGTTTTGTTGTGCATATCGCACGTAGCTATGCAGGCTACGGCTTGCCACAAGGTGACCTGATTCAAGAAGGCAACTTGGGCTTAATGAAAGCGGTAAAACGTTTTGACCCAAACATGGGCGTACGTCTTGTATCTTTTGCTGTGCATTGGATTAAAGCAGAAATTCATGAATATGTGATTCGTAACTGGCGTATTGTCAAAATTGCGACCACTAAAGCGCAGCGTAAATTATTCTTTAATTTACGTAGCTTAAAAAAGTCATCTAAAAAATTAACTTTGGCTGAAGCACAGTCGATTGCCAATGACTTGAATGTAACACCCGAACAAGTCTTGGAAATGGAAGGCCGTTTAACCGCTTATGATGCTGCGTTTGAAGCTCAAGGTGATGACGACGATGAAGGTTCGACCCATGTCGCTCCTGCCCTTTATCTCGAAGATAACCGTTACGACCCTGCGCGTTTAGCGGAAGATGAAGATTACGAAGAACAAAGCACTTCAGCTTTACATGAAGCCATGGATCAGTTGGATGACCGTTCGCGTAACATCTTACAACGTCGCTGGTTAGATGACGAAAAGTCGACGCTGCATGAATTGGCGGCAGAATATAATGTATCTGCTGAACGTATTCGTCAGTTGGAAAAAAATGCGATGGAAAAAATTAAAGTCGCAATGTCTTCAAACTAAGTTGAAGGCTTTTCCCAGTCATACTAAAAAAGAGCATTTCGATGCTCTTTTTTTTATGCCTGAATATTGTCGAATGACAAACTGCAACACAAAAACTTTGGGCATTTTTGCTTTAACCCAAGGTACTAAATATGCTATGGTTATGCGCAAATTTTGTTAAGGTGAATGCACATGTGGATTGCCATTTCCGCACTTAACTTAGCTTTTGCTGTGATGCTTGGTGCCTTTGGTGCACACGGATTAAAAGCGCGCGCGACTGAAGCCCAATTGGCTTGGTGGCAAACTGCAACGGACTATTTCTTTTATCATGCACTAGGCTTACTTGCCCTCGCGATCTTATCTAAAGTCATTCCCCAACTTCCAATAAAAGCCAGTTTCCTGCTTATACAAATTGGTATTTTCTTCTTCTGTGGTTCTTTATATGTAATGGCTCTTGGCTTACCACGTGGTCTCGGTGCCATTACTCCAATTGGTGGAGCGTTAATGATTGCTGGATGGCTCATATTGGCCTGGAATGCATTTAAATACGCAAAATAATTAACAACAGATTTTGGCCTTATTCAATAGGTAAGGCAGCAAGAACGGAATCCGCAAATGCAAATCTATTTAAACGGCGAAGCTACACAAACCGAATGTGTCAACCTCTTGCAATTGGTTCAACAATTACAACTGGAAGGCAAACGCTTCGCTGTTGAAAAAAATGAAATGATCATCTCGAAAAGTAAATTGGAACAAACCCCAATTACTGAGCAAGATCATATTGAAATTATTCATGCCGTAGGTGGCGGCTAAAATGGAGCTCCCATGGAAGATACACCCCTAATCATTGGTTCACGTACATTTAATTCACGACTTTTAGTTGGTACAGGTAAGTACAAGGACTTAACGGAAACTGACCAGGCCATTCAAGCCAGTAGTGCTGAAATTGTGACCGTTGCCATTCGCCGTGTGAATATTGGTCAACATCCAGACCAACCAAACTTGCTTTCAGTGGTTCCACCTGAGAAATATACGATTTTGCCAAATACAGCAGGTTGTTTCGATGCGAACAGTGCGGTCCGTACTTGCATGTTGGCGCGTGAACTATTAGATGGTCACAATCTGGTTAAACTTGAGGTTTTAGGCGATGAGAAAACCTTATATCCAAATATTACCGAGACTTTAAAAGCTGCACGTACATTGATTGACGATGGCTTTGAAATCATGGTTTATACCTCAGATGACCCAATTGTGGCACAAGAACTCGAAAGCATGGGCTGTGTAGCCATTATGCCTTTAGGTAGTCTTATTGGTTCAGGTTTAGGTATTCTCAACCCACACACCATTTCGATCATTAAAGACAACGCCAAAGTACCTGTTTTGGTCGATGCCGGTGTAGGTACAGCAAGTGATGCAGCGATAGCGATGGAATTGGGCTGTGATGGCGTATTAATGAATACAGCAATTGCAGCTGCACAAAACCCTGTTCTGATGGCTTCAGCGATGAAAAAAGCAGTTGAAGCAGGCCGTGAAGCATTCCTAGCAGGACGTATGCCGCGTAAACGCATGGCAAATGCCAGTTCACCTGAAACTGGATACTTCTTTAAATAAGAATTCATTCACGGTATAAAAGAGGACTCTATTGAGTCCTTTTTTTGATTTTGAAAACCTGATAACAATGAAAATATCCCATATATTTTGTACTTTGAGTCTTTGTGTCGCATCTAGTTGGCTGTCTGCCCAAGTGCCCAGCACAGCCAAATCACTTGCACCGCAAGGTTGGAACATTTTGATGGCTACGACTGGCGACCTAAACAAAGATCAAAAGCCAGATATTGCGATGATCGTGGAAAAACAAAAAGTCGATGTGGCGACCTATGATGACGATGGCAAAGTCGTTCACAACCATCCACGACAACTCATCGTGTTTTTTAAAACCGCAAAGGGATATCAACGTATCGTTGAAAACAACAGCATCCCTGTCGCTCAGCAACCGAATTCATGCTTACTTGATCCACTTGCTGAAGCAGAAGACATCCAAATCAGTAAAGGCAATTTACTCGTTCATTTTAGTTATTTTATGGCTTGTGGTGGCTGGGAATGGCCCCGACATAGTTATACCTTCCGTTGGCAAAATCAACGCTTTGACCTGATTGGTTTTGACTACAATAGCTTTCACCGAGCTTCTGGTGAAGAAACATCGAAAAGCTATAATTTTTCGACCTTAAAACGTAAGGAAATTGTAGGCGGCAATATGTTTGAAGATGCCAAAACTCAGACCAAATGGTCAACCTTCAAAGCACCACAGCAACTGACGCTTAAAAATATTAACTTTGATGATTTCTATACACAGTTCGAGTATTAAGCTAAACCTGAGCAATAAAAAACCGCCAATTTCGGCGGTTTTTTTAATTCAATTTGAATACACAACTTAAGGAATCAATCCTTCATCACGCATCGCAATTTGAACTGATTGGCGCTCTGCAACTTTGTTTCGTAATGCAATGATATTTTTATATGGCGTTAAATCATGTCCGATGCCATTTGACCAATTTGTCAGTACAAAGAGATAGGCATCCGCTGGGCCGAAGTTATCATCGACCAAGTAGTCGTTATCCGATTCACCAATCGCTTTATCGATATATGTCAATAAACGATCAATTTCTGCATAAGCTTTTTCTTTAGCGTCTGCATCTAGTGGAGCACCAAAGAATACGGCATAAGCATCATGTAATTCTGAGTTCAAATAGCCAAGCCATTCTAAAACTTTGGCACGACCTAAACCTGATGGAGGAATTAAGTCTTGTTTAGGATCATGTTGTGCAAGGAACGGTAAAATGGCCACGTTCTCGGTCAGGATCAAACCTGGGTTGATTTCTAATGCAGGTACATAACCTTTTGGGTTGATCTCGTAATAATCCACCCCTTTTTCTGTTTTATGGTTTTTTAGGTCAACACGGACCAAATCAAAATCGACATTAATTTCATTTAAAATTATATGTGATGCTAATGAACATGCACCTGGAGAATAATAAAGCTTCATATCTGATCCTTGTTATGTACTATTCAATGTTTTAAATCTCTTCTGTCAAACTTTCAAGTGATCAAACCTGTAAATTGCAAAAAAGCGTAAATGCTGAAACACATATACTCATTGACTATTGTCCATAATCAAGAAGATTTCAAGTCAATCTGTTATGCATTTTTATACTCAGTTGTTTTAACATAGCCGCGTTTAAGATTTGATGAAAAGTTACCGTGTTACAACTTAAAAAAGAACAATGGTTTTCCAATATTCGTACCGATGTGCTTGCAGGCTTGGTGGTTGGACTGGCGCTAATTCCAGAATCGATCGCCTTTTCAGCCATTGCTGGGGTTGATCCGCAGGTTGGTTTGTACGCTTCGTTTTGTATCGCCGTCACCATTGCCTTTTTTGGTGGTCGTACAGCAATGATTTCAGCTGCTACGGGTGCAATGGCCTTACTTATGATCACGTTGGTCAAAGATCATGGTTTGCAATACCTTTTGGCTGCCACGGTTTTAACTGGTGTGATTCAGATCATTGCTGGCTATTTTAAAGTAGCAAAACTTATGCGCTTCGTCTCGCAGTCAGTGGTGTATGGTTTTTTAAATGCACTCGCGATTTTGATTTTTGTCGCGCAGCTTCCTGAAATATCAAAGATGGATAGTTTGGGCTATATCTTTATGCTTTTAGGGCTTGCGATTATTTATCTGTTTCCATATCTACCGAAAATTGGCAAAGCCATTCCATCACCGCTGATTTGCATTATTGTCCTCAGTAGCTTGGCATTATTTTTGGGTGCTGACCTGCGTACTGTAAGTGATTTGGGCAAATTTCCAGAGACTTTACCTATTTTCTTGATTCCTGCAATTCCTTTTAATCTTGAAACCCTCACAATTATTTTTCCCTATTCCATCACCCTAGCAACAGTTGGCCTATTAGAAACCATGATGACCACGACAGTGATCAATGAAGTCACTGGAACTGAAGGAGATCGTCATCAGGAATGTCGTGGTCAAGGGATTGCCAATATAGTCAGTGGTTTTATGGGCGGCATGGCAGGTTGCGCCATGATTGGGCAGTCGATTATTAATGTCAGCTCTGGTGCGCGAACTCGCCTCTCCACTTTAGTTGCAGGTGTATTTTTGTTGTGCTTAGTGGTGTTCTTAAAAGACTGGTTGGCCTATGTCCCAATGGCGGCCTTAGTCGCGATTATGGTCATGGTATCGTTCACCACTTTCCAATGGAATTCAGTCAAGCAATTTTCAAAGCATCCGATCTCTTTTAATGTCGTGATGATTGCTGTGGTGATCGTGGTGCTTGCAACACATAATTTAGCCCTTGGCGTATTGGTTGGCGTGCTCCTCTCTGCGTTGTTTATTATCAATCAACTGGAAAGCTCGGTAAAAGTCACATCTGAACTTAAAGACAATATTCGTAGTTACACGGTCTATGGGCAAATTTTCTTTAGTAGCTCTGAGAGTTTTTATCAATTTTTTAATTTTCAGGAGAGGGTTAGTCAAGTGCGAATTGATCTGAGTCATGCCCATATTTGGGATATTACTTCCGTTAATATTTTGAAGAATGTCGTACAAAAATTTGAATCACAACAGATTCAAGTAGAGGTTTTTGGCTTAAATGAAGCAAGTAGCACTTTACTTGACCGTGTCAGTGACTAATGGATTTTTGAAATATTCACTTTGAATCAAATCAATTTTCAATAAAGTGTGACCTATTGAGACCCTGCACAGGATGTATATAGCAAAGGGTCTCAATGATCAAAGCTCTGATGTGTAATGACATTACATAAAATACTAAGCCTATAGAAAAGAGAAAAATTCACCATTCATTCGATTTAACTGTATAATTCATCTCATAAAATTATAACTATCAACAATAAAACAAAGATTTGATGTGACTTTCTATTTATTTTTTTAAATTATGGATACACAAAATTGGGGGAATTTTGATGGTATGGTTTTGGTCACGACACTGCATTCAAGCAAATCGGCTGCTGGCCTTAGCGAGTCTATTTTGCCTGCTATGTTGTATCGCTATACCCACTTTTGCCAATTCCACCCCTCAGATCTCAAGCAGTCGTTGTCCAGTTGAAATCACCCATATTGCCACAGCTAAAAGTGCTGTCGAGCAAGAGCGACCACATACAGGTTGGCAAAATCTGCAAAAACTTCCAGACACATGGAATAAACGTTGGCCGGATTATCATGGTATCGCTTGGTACAAAATCCAATTTAAGTTGAACTGTGACCTCCATCAGTTAAATCAACCCATTGCTATCGCCATACAAGGCATTACCCAAAGTGGGCGGGTTTACATCAACGATGCCCTACTTTGGCAAGACTATATTTCAGCAGAACATTTTTCACGAAGCCAACATCAACCTAGACTATTGAACTTGCCTAGCTCGAGTTTAAAGCAAGGTGTAAATACCATTTGGGTGCAAGTGTATGGTTCGGTGACCCAAAAATCAGGACTCAGTTCAGTTCAAATTGGGGAATACCAGCAAGTCTATGACACCTTTAAAATTTGGTTACTCGAACAACGACAATTAGTCGAACTCAATACGATGATTAATTTCGTCGTGGCTGTGTTCTTTTTTTTAGCATGGCTCGCCAATCGTAATGAAAGAGCTTACTTATGGTTAACCATCACAGGCATGGCTTGGGTATTTTATAGCCTGTGTATTATTTTTAATGGGCCAATTTCATTTCTAACCACCGTACAGGTCGACCGCCTACAAAATATCATTTTCTGTTTTTATACGGTTTTTGGCTGTATTGGTGCGTGGTATTTTGCAAACCATCCTTTCCCGAAAATTCAAAAGCTGTTATTAAGCCTTGCCACTATCGCAGCACTCTGTATCGGTTTTGCACCAGAGGCTTATTTAAAGACCGTCATCCAAATTTGTTTTAGCTTCTTTGTTTTGGTCTTTGTGGCCAAATGTATTAGCTATCCGTACTTGGCGTATAAAGCCAAAATGGCTGAAACCTATTTGCTTGCAACGCTGTATCTGATTTATTTACCAATTGCGGTACATGATGCGCACTTTATGATGACCATGGAAGGCCATGCGCTCTCACCATATACTGGCCCACTAACCACCCTCGTTTTGGGCGGCGTACTGGCTTTGCGTTTAGCTCGACACACCCGTCAAATTGAGCGTTTTAATAAGACCTTAACTGAAAATGTACAACGAGCTGAACTGAAACTCGCTACCTCACTTGGTCAACAACATCAACTCGCGCTTGAAAATGCACGACTTCAAGAACGAATTCATTTATCTCATGACTTACATGATGGTTTAGGCGGATCAATTGTCCGTTCAATTTTATTGTTAGAACAAAATGACAAAATTGAAAAACCACAAATCATGTCGATGCTTAAACTATTCCGTAATGATTTAAGACAAGTCATCGATTCAGGTTCAAGTATAGGGACGAAAGTTCCAGACACCCCGATCGAATGGGCGGCGCCGATTCGCCATCGCTTTGTACAGCTCTTTGAAGAATTAGACATGAGCTCAAGCTGGAAATTTGCTGCAGAATGGATTCACTCACCCACTGCGACCCAATGTCTCAATTTGACTCGTGTCGCTGAAGAAACCCTAACCAATATTTTAAAGCACAGTCAGGCAAGCAAAGTTCAACTCAGTTTGTGCGAAACAGAGACTCAACTGATCTTACGTATTGAAGATAACGGTATCGGCTTCAACCCTGACGAAGTTGAACAAGGACTACATGTCGGCCTACACAGTATGCAAACGCGAATCCATCGTATCGGTGGCGAATTTAAAATACAGTCACAGCCGGGTTGTACCGTGCTTGAGGCCATTTTGCCGTTTAAGCTTGATGGTGCTGATCGTGAAGATATTGGCGATAAAATCGCCTAGCTTAATGTTATTTCATCGCTTTTGAGCTGAGTAATTCACTGTACATGGCAAATCCTCGGCACGGCTTCCGTCGGTGAGATTGAGCAAAAAGAGGATATATTCACGGTAAAAAATTTGACTTGTGCATCTCAGGACTTAAAATACCGCATTCGAATTTTTTACATTTGCCAAAGTTATGTCGAACGATCAATTAGACCAGCACGCTGTAGATCTGGATAACCTAAACGAACACCGTGAAATCGTGACGTTTATGCGCCGCTCTGCGCCACTTAATACTTCGCAACGTACTGCGCTGGAACAATATGGTCATCTAATTTTGGAATACCCCGTTGGTGATTTGCGTCAGCATTTTGAACACCCTGAACGCCCATTAACTGTAGAGATCGGTTTTGGTATGGGTCGCTCTTTGGTGCTAATGGCAAAAGCAAATCCAGAGCGAAACTTTGTCGGCATTGAAGTGCATGTTCCGGGTATCGCTCAATGTGTTTATGAAGCAGGTCTTGCAGGGTTAACTAACCTTCGAGTATTGGATGCTGATGCCATCCAAGTGCTACGTGAAATGCCAGATAACAGTATTAACACTGTGCAATTATACTTCCCAGATCCATGGCAGAAGAAACGTCATTTCAAACGTCGTTTTGTATCTCATGACCGTATGCCATTGGTTGAAGAAAAATTAGAAATCGGCGGTACATTCCACTCAGCGACTGACTGGGAACCGTATGCTGAATGGATGATCGAAGTACTTGAAGAACGTCCACGTCTTGAAAACCTTGCAGGTAAAGGCAATAGCTACCCTCGTCCAGACTGGCGTCCGCAAACTAAGTTTGAACGTCGCGGAATTGAAGCAGGCCATAAAATTAATGACTTCATCTTCAAAAAAGTAAACTAACTTTGGAATAAAGCAAAAAACCACCGTTAGCGGTGGTTTTTTATTGCTGTTTTTGATCTAAGATTTTTCTGTGTTGTATCAAATCATATAAAACGAATAACCATTAAGCTACTTGCGCTTGGAGCTGACTTTGTCGAATCATATCCACGGCTTTTTCAGCAATCATCACTGTCGGCGCGTTGGTATTTCCATTCACCACAGAAGGCATGATAGATGCATCGACGACACGAAGGTATTGAATCCCGTAGACTTTCAATTCGGGGTCAACCACAGACATCTCATCCACACCCATCTTACAACTACCGACAGGGTGATAAACCGTATCCACACGCTGACGTAAGATTGCACGTATATCATCATCTGTTTTGACCAGTGAGGTAAATAAATCTTGCTGATAATGACTCGATAAAGACGGCGACATCATCAATTGCTGCGTCAACTTAAAACCTTGTACCAAATCTTCTAAATCCTGTTCATCCCCTAAAAAGTTTGGATCAATCAATAATGGATCATTGACACTGGAACCACTTAGTTTGATCGTGCCGCGACTTCTTGGATTGAGCAGACATACATGACACGACAAACCATGACTTGCATGAAATTTTCGTGCATGGTCATCTACTAACGCCACGACAAAGTGTAATTGCAAATTTGGTATAGCTAAATCGGGTGAAGACTTTAGAAAACCGCCACATTCTGCAAAATTTGAAGCAATCATACCCCTTCGTTCCTTACGATAGCGACTGCTTGAACATATCAATTGAGCCGGGTAAAGACATGCCAAATGTGCCTTGGTATTCTTTGACTTTATAACCAAAAATGAAATCGGGATGGTCGTGGAAGTTCTTTCCTACACCCGGTAAATGGTGTTTCACTTCAATGCCATGCGCTTGGAGCTCGGCCTGATCGCCTACTCCAGACAACATTAAAATCTGCGGTGATTGCATCGCTCCGGCACTGAGCAAGACCTCTCGTCTGGCTTTTAAGTGTTTCATTTACCCTGCATGTTGGACTTCAACACCTGTGGCCACTTTATCTTCTATAATGATTTTATGTGTTGTGGCTTTGGTCAATACAGTTAAATTTGGTCGGTTTAAATGCGGAAACAAATAAGCACGCGCTACACTACAACGCTCTCCATTGATATGCGTAACTTGATAAACCCCTAAGCCTTCTTGTTCTGCGCCATTAAAATCATCAAGGACTTTATGACCTTGTGCACGAGCCGCTTCGGTATAGCGTTGATGGAAAATATTATCGCTTTGTACATCTGTGACGGAAAGAGGGCCGTCATTACCGTGAAATTCATTGTGTATTCGGTTGTTATTTTCCGAGCGAATAAAATATGGCAAGACCTCGTCGTATGACCAGCCAGTATTGCCCTGTGCCGCCCATTGATCATAGTCATTTTTATGTCCACGAATATAAATCATGGCATTAATACTGGATGAACCACCAAGGCATTTTCCACGTGGTTGATAGCCTTTACGACCATTCAAGCCCGCTTGAGGCACAGTTTCAAAGCCCCAATTATTGATCTTGGTCGGCAAGCTCACCACGCATGCAGCTGGAATATTGACCGTCCACTGATCACCTTGCCCACCTGCTTCTAGCAAGCACACAGATATATTCGGATCTTCACTGAGGCGTGCAGCCAGTACGCACCCCGCACTTCCGCCACCAATCACAATGTAATCAAATTCCATTTTTTGACATTATTTTCATCCAATTGATTCTTTTTATAAATGCACAATAAGGGATTTAACCCTGACTGAAAAGTTTCTTTTTTAAAATAGTGAGCGCGATACCGTGCAAGAAGGATGAAACTGATGATCGAAATTTTGTTTCATGCTTCACTCATGCAAGGTAGCAACAATATCTGTCCAAATGATCGATGAACTTGATACGCCCAATCTTGGACTCTATTATTTTTTAATTAATCGATGTTTTAAAAGCACAGTAAGCCGCATAGCTAAAGATTTGACTGAAACAATAGATTTGATCAAAACCTATTTCCCTCAGTAAGCTTTGATAGTGCTGCTGACTAATCAGTTCAAAGTCATCCTCTAAACGCTGCATCATTTTTGTCGCTTGCGCAGCAGATAAACCTTGCATTTGGCAAAATTCAGGCAGGACACGCTGCTCAAAATTCGAATGAGTTTGCATCAAGTCAAAACTTAAAAAAATGCCCTGCGGTTTAAGCAATTCAAAAGCTTTTGTTAAAAAATTCGTTTTCTCTGACAACGGAATGAAATGCGTCACCAAAATACTCAGAACTGCATCAAAACAACTCATCTGCTCAAAAGTGGTATGACTGCCCAAAACAAAATTGACGCGATGCAACTGTCCAGCGGCTTCAACTCGTTGCCGTGTTTGATTCAGCATATTTTCAGACAATTCTGTAACGGTAAATGACCATGTTGGATTCAAGGCCATGAGATACCCCAGTTCATAGCCCGTCCCACATCCAATGATCAGTACATGGGCATCTTCAGTGACATAGCAATTCAACACCGCCTGAATCTGTTGATGGACAAGTTCATAGCCGGGAATTAATTTTCGAATATGCGCATCATAACTTTCGACCACTTGCGGGTTATTAAAATCTTTTGCCATGTAACATCCTGATTGACATGTATTTCTATGCTAATAAATATTCATTGTTCTTTATAGATTGTTTATTTCTGATGATGCTCAAAAATCTGCTGACTCAGCATTTCATAGACCGCTTTCAGATCGACTTGATCCGCTTGCCCAAGCATATTGGCGTGTATCTGCATGATATTTTGATCCCCACGCATTGCAGGGCCTGTTTGCATGTTACGCGGTTCAGCCTGAGTCGCTTTATTGGCTGTCTCTAAAATCAATGGATAAAGCAAGCTAAAATCGACGTATTTTGCATCGACAACCTGCTTTGCCATGTCATAACAATAATTACTAAAATTACATGCGAACACCGCAGCAAGATGCAGACTTAAACGTTGTGCCGAATCATATTGATAAACCCTTTGACTCATGCTGTTTGCTAAATCTGTTAGTGTCCTCAAATCTGTAGAATCCGCGGCTTCTACAAAGATCGGTGTAGACGTCCAGTCCACATCTCGATCTAAACTAAAGGTTTGTAAAGGATAAAACACCCCTGCTCGCAAATGCTGCTGGGTCAGTACCGTGATATTGGTGCTACCTGAAGTATGCACGATCAAAACCTGTGGCAGATAGGCTGTAACTTGCTGAATAACGGTTGCAATCGACTGGTCGCTCACCGCAATGATCAAAAGATCAATCTCAGCATTCAACTTAGCTGGGTTATGAATAGCTTCTGCACCTACAGTTGCTGCAAGTTTTTCTGCCTTATCAAGATTTCGCGCATAAACTTGCACAATGTGATGTTGTGGATGAAGTACATTGAGCAAATGGTGTGCAACACGACCTGCACCCACAATACTGATTCGCATATAGTTTTAACTCATTTTGGATGGCTACAGCATGTCAGGAAAATATCCGACGTGCAAATCGAGTCGTATCAATAGAATTATTAATTTTCAATTCTTCGCATTAGTTTCGCTCAAATAAGCACAAAAAAAGGGATGCGCTTCACACTGCTGTCCCACAATTTTTCACAAGAGGAAGCTCATTTGAGCTTCCTCTTGTTTTATGGGTATTTTATCGGGTGAAAATAAAGCTTTTAAAGTTCTTCTTTCAAACAAATTCACTTGAATTATTC